>JAQUQK010000145.1 GCA_028716125.1 Thermoplasmatota archaeon
TTCCACGGGATTGCCATCGAGGAGATGAAGCACGCGGAAAAGATAGGGGAGCGCCTCTGGTATCTTGGCGGAACGCCGACCACCAAGCCGACGCCCATTTTCGTTGGCGCCGATCTCAAGGAAATGATAAAGCAGGACATCAAGGATGAAGAAGGAGCAATCGACCTCTACAACAAGATAATCAAGAAGGCGAAGGAAGAAGGAGACAACACAACCAAGTTCATCTTCGAGGAAATCCTTGAGGACGAAGAGGACCACCACGACACTTTCACCACGCTGATGGAACAGGTGTGATTGTAAAAGCGCAAAGCGGCGATTATATGGAAGAGGCGAAATTGCTGTATTCCCTGCCTAAATTGAACTATGATTATGGAGCGCTTGCGCCTCACATTTCCGAGGCGCTCCTGATACTGCACCACACAAAGCACCACCAGGCGTATGTCAATGGCGCAAATGCCATTCTGGAGAAAATGGACAAGGCGCGTAAGGAAGGCGCCGACCTTGGCATGAAGGCGACGCTGAAGGAATTGTCATTCCACATCGGCGGCCATGTCCTTCATTCCCTGTTCTGGGACAATCTTGCACCGCCGTCAAAGGGTGGGGGCGGAAAGCCCGTTGGAAAACTTGCCGAAGCGATTGACAAGGAATTCGGAAGCTTTGAAAGGTTCAAGAAAGAGTTCGCCCAGGCGGCAAACAGCGCCGAAGGCTCCGGCTGGGCCGCGCTCACCTTCTGCATGAAAACGAAGAGGCCGATGATAATGCAGGTGGAAAAGCACAACGTGAACACGTATCCGTTCCACATCCTACTGGTTCTCGACGTCTGGGAGCACGCATACTACCTCGATTACAAGAACGAGCGCGCCAAGTTCGTGGAGGCTTTCTGGAGCATAGTCAACTGGGAAGCGGCAAACAAAAGGCTGGAAAAACTGCTGAAGTGATTCTTTTCATTTTTTTCTATTGCTCTCATGTGAAATATGGGTTCTTACGTTTTACATTTCAAAATAAATTGAATTATCTATGATGCTGAAATTTGTCAAACGGTGTTTCAAACAATATTGAAATGTATAGCGGGTTTGTGTGGTCTTGGCTAAAAATAAGTTGAGAAGAAAAAATTTACTGCATTATCTGCCTGACGCGGGCATCTAATTTCAACATGAGTGCATCGGCAATATATTCCTTTGAGTAAGCATCGGCCTTTGCAGCTATCGCTATCTTTCCGGCGTATGCCCTTGCAAGCCTTCCCCTTTCCTCCCTTTGCGCCTTGTTTATGGCGGGGTGCTGGAAAAGTATGCCGTGCTTTGGCGGGCGCGAGCCTTGCCTGAGATGCCTGAATAGCGCCGCTTCGGCTCCAAGAAGCTGGATTGTTCCTGCGGGGGAATTAGCAAGGCGCTCAAGGCCTCCTGCAAGCGTGATTATTCTTGCACCAAGAGTCGGGCCTGCAATTTTTGAAACGTTCGGGGCGATTTCGCTCATTGCCTTTTCGATGTATGCCTGGATTTCCCTTATTCCTACATACAGCCCATTAAGCGGCTTTGCCATGCTAACATATGCCTGTTTTTCGGTATCGCTTATGTCTCCGCCGGCCGAGATTTCCGCGATTGGCTTTGCCCATTCGAGGTGTTTTGCCATCGTTTCCCTGTCGCCGTAGAGCGCGACCTCGCGGGCCATCACCTCAAACTCCGCCTTCTCTGCGAATTCAGGGAAGTGCATGCCATACCATTCGAAGAGCCTTTCAGAAAGCAGGTTTGCCGAGCGCTGCATCTCCTCAAGCGCCGATATCGCCTGCATAACGTGCTTGTCCCTCGTGCCTATGACGTTTCGCGTTTCCTCAACCGCGAGCTGGATTGCCGCGGAATGCAAAAGCGCGGGGTCGTAGCCGAACTGCTCTGGCCTAGGGACGAGCCTTGTGAAAATCACGTCGTCAGGACGGTATTCTCCAAGCGGTTTCAGGCGCGCGTCCGAGACTGCAAGCTTTTTTCCTGCGGCAAGCGCCTTTTCGTCGTCGAGGATTTGCCCGCCCTTCATCGCCTTGAGTCGTTGCGCTATTGCCTTTGGGTCCTTCTTTTCAAGGCGCGACTCTCTTAGGCCCGAAAGGTCGTAAACGAATGTGCCAAACCACGTTGATACTAGATATTCCATTTAATCACTTCTTTTTCTTTCCCTTGCTTGCTGCGCTTCTGCTCTGGTATACTGGCCCAATCGCTATGTAAGATATAAGGAATACGAGGCCGAGAACAATAATCGCGGCGCTTGAAAGCGGAGATTTTGGTATGTCTATCTGCCTGAACTGGACGAATGCCAGCAAAAGCACGAGCGAGGCAACGATTGCCCCGCCTATCGCCGCAAATTTCCCTCGCATCTTTGGATATTCCACGTCGCTTATCATCAGCAAGGATTGGATTACGACAACGGGAAGCACTATCCAGAACGGGCGGAATTGTTCGGGGAAAAGCATGAAGACCGTGACTACGAGAGCATTCGCAGGTGACGGCAATCCGATGAATTTGTCCGCCTGCCCGCCCTGGTTGAAGCGCGCAAGGCGAAGCACTCCGCAGATTACGATAAGAACGCAGATCTCGCCAAGCATAACATCGCCTGTCAATATGTTGGGAAGTATCGGTGACTGGAAAGACTTGAATTCCTGGAAATACTGGACGAACACCAGACAAGCGGGTGCAAGCGAGAAAGTTATGGCGTCCGCTAGGCTGTCAAGGTCCTGGCCAAGGGTATGCTCCGCCTTGAAGTAGCGCGCGAGCTTTCCGTCAAGGCCGTCGGCAAGTATGCCCATTAGTATTAGCATGCTGGCTCGCGGCATAAATTCAGAGTCTCCGGTTGCTGCGCCGTGTATCATCGTGAGGATGGCGCTTGCACCAAACACGATGTTAAGCAATGTCACTACATCCGCAATTGAAAGCATTTTCAGTATCTTCATTTCAGCATCTCCGCAATTGTTGTTTCGCCTGCGCGCACCTTTTCGCCAACAGAAACGGCCAATTTTACCTTGCTCTCCGGAAGCCACAAGTCAACGCGCGAGCCTAGTTTTATTATCCCTATGCGCTCGCCCTTTTCAACCATTTCGCCGGGCGAAATGTAAGAAACTATGCGTCTCGCGAATGAACCTGCAATCTGGACAATCTTGACTTTGCCGATCTCGGTTTCCATTTCGATAATCATGCGCTCGTTGGCGTCCGAGTCCTTGTCAAATGCTGGAATGTGCTTTCCGTCTATGTGTTCCACAGACAGGACTTTTCCTGAAATTGGGGCGCGGTTCACATGAACGTTGTGGACGTTCATGAATATGCAGACGCGCACGTATCCGGGCTCGGGGTTGTCGATTCGCGAGACTTTGCCGTCGGCCGGGGAAACAATCCCATTCCCAATCTTGCGCTCGGGGTCGCGGAAGAATATCATAAGGAAGGCAGTTGCAAGCCATGCAATGGCCGCAAGCGCAAGAAAAACGAGATTCGCAAGCCCGAAAAGCGAGAAGCATACTGCGAATATTGCAGCAAAGAGTATCCAGTTGTAAGAGCCTGTGGCGATTTTCATATCCTACACATATGGATTGTTTGCGGATTTATAATATGAGGGAGTGAAAATACGGCAAAAAACGAATGAAAAAGAAGATGCTTGCGGTTTATATCTTAGCAATCCTGTGGTACTTGTATGGGTCTGCGCCCTCGCCAAAGCAATAGTGGATTTTGTCAAAGCCTGCGCGAAGCGCCATCGTTTCCTTCCTGACTTCCTTGGGGTTCTTTCCGTCGAGCAGCACCATCTTATAGAGGCGCGCCACTTCTGCCATCTGGCTTTCCTTCATTCCGCAGCGCGTGAGTTCCTGAACGCCGATGCGTATTCCTGATGGATAAAGCGCCTTTGTATCGCCAGGAACCATGTTCATGTTGACGATTATGTTCGCCTTTTCCAGCTCTTCCGCTGCCCACTTGCCCTTTGCCTCGCCTATCTCGCCAATCTTTGCGACAATTTGGTGGGAGCGTGTGAAGCCGAGTTTCTCTGCGAGAATCTTGAAGCCCATTTCGTGCATTGCCTGGCCGAGGGCGCGCGCATTCCTGCAGATCTGGTCAGCGTATGCCGCGCCGAATTCAAGGTGTTCTGCAAGAGCGATTGCCTTTGCCGCGACGTGGTGAAGATGATACGAAGAGGTTACGCCAGGGAAGCACGCAGACTCGAAGCGTTTGAGGAATTTTGCGTCTTCTTCAGTGTCGCCCTTGTGGTCTGATAGCACAATTCCGCCCTGCGGGCCCGGGAATGTCTTGTGGGTAGAGCCCGTCATTACGTCTGCGCCTTCGTGCAGCGGGTCCTGGAATTTTCCTCCGCCGATAAGTCCTAGGACGTGCGCTCCATCATACATGACGTTAGCGCCGACTTCGTGCGCCGCCGCAGAAACTTCCTTGAGCGGTGTCGGAAACAGGTAAACGGACTGGCCGAAAAGCGCGATTTTGGGCTTTGCCTCGCGTATGACCTTTACTGCGCCATCGACGTCGATGTTCATTATTTCGGGATTGAATGGATAATTTATCGTGTTGAGCCCGCGAAGGCCGACCGCGCCCATCTTTGCGTGGCTGATGTGCGAACCCTGGTCTGTGGAGAGCGCCGCCACCGTGTCGCCGGGCTGACCGAGCGCCTTCAGAACTGCGATGTTTGAAACCGTGCCGGACGTGCACTGGACGTTCGCGTAATTGCAGTTGAAAAGTTTCTTTGCGAGTTCAATCGCCTTTGATTCTACGTCGTCAAAATACTTGCATCCCTGGTAATATCGCTTGCCCGGCGTCCCTTCGGCGTAGCGCCCGTGGAAATCCGTGACAAGCATTTCCTGGCATAGCGGGCTAAGGATGTTCTCCGAAGCAATCATCGGCAGGCATTCCTTGAAGAACTTGTTGTTCTTTTTCGCGGCCTTGCGAACAAACATTGCGTCGTCAAGATACGACAT
>JAQUQK010000146.1 GCA_028716125.1 Thermoplasmatota archaeon
AGCTCGGTTGCGCATTTGACGTCAATTTTCAGGATTATTGGATTTTGGATGCGCACCTTTCCGGCCTCGTCCGCCTTTTCGGGAGTTGCGCTCAAATGGATGTACTGGCGGTCCATCGGCTTTATGCCGTTTTCAAGGATCATATCCGCCTCTTCTTCTGACGCAGGATAATACAGGAAATCCAGATCCGAATTCGGCATGTCAGAAAGGTCTACTTGAAGTGTGTGGCCGTATGTCGCGCGGATCATTCCGCCCTCGACCTGGTAGCGCCCCTTATCATCGGTGATAACTATCGCTTCGATGTGATATGGGCGTATCCAGTGGTAGCGGCGGTTGTTCTGAATTGCGCCAATGACATGGTCGACCGCGATCCAGCCGTGTTCGTCGAGCGAAAGCCCATACCTTTCCGGGGAGTGGCGCAATATGCCGGTAAGCATTCTTCCAACCCTGTCAAGTTCCTCGGCGTCCATCAGGAATCTTCCCGCTTCGCCGCAGGCTGGGCATGTCTCGCCTCTGAAATATCCATGAGCTTTGCATTCGGCAAGCATTAAAATCGCCCATAATCTACAACAACCATAAAAATGTTTTATTCCGCTTTCCGATGCACATGTATGGCAATAAGTTTCACCGTGGCATCGCTTGCAACTGCTATTCCGGCGCTCGCAATCATGCTAATTTTCCTCGGCAAACATGAAAAGCAGTTTGACGAAAAGCAGTTGTTCATGACTTTCGTTTTCGCGATAATCGCGGCGGCGCTCTCGATGCTCGTGGCATCGCTTGCGTCTTTCGAGAACTGGTTTGTCCTATTCGTGATTTTAGCGGCATTGTCCACAGTTGTCGAATCCTTGCTTCTGAACCGGCGGAAATTCATTGGAATGCCTTCGGCGGTTTTCTACGGGAGTGCGTTCGGCCTCGGATTTGGAACGCTTGTCGGGACGTATTTCTCGAAGATATATACAGATGTCGTTCTCTGGGCGATCTCCGCCTTTGCTCTGCTGCTTGCTCACGCGGCCGCGGGAACTTTATCTGGTTACGGCTCTTTCCAGAAGAAGAAAACGAAATACATTCTGCTGTCGCTCGCAGTCAAGCTTGGGTTCTATTTCGCCGTGACTGGATTCTTGACCGGCAGCATTTACGCGAATTATGCGATTTCCGGCATATCGCTTGCAGGCGCAGCCGCGCTTTTCGCGTATTCGGTGCATGCCCTCTACCCAAAAGCAAATTAGAAAAAACTATTTCTCCCGTATTGTGGACGCGTAAATCACGTCATCGAGCGTCTGCAGGAATTCCTGGATGCGTTCCGCCGGGATTCTTGCGCCTCCGGCAAACTTATGGCCTCCGCCCGAGCCGCCGAATTTTGGCGCAACCGCCCTCAGCATCTCGTTTATGTCAATGCCGTCCCGAACCCTGAAGCTGAAATCGTAGACGTTCTTGCTGTCGCGGAATTCGGCTGAAGCCCCGACCAGCTTGTTGCCGTATGCCCCTGCATATATCGCGGCCTTGGCCATCGAGCCGCGCATTCCTATGACATATGCGACGTAGCGCATAGTCTTGACCTTCGACTTTATCTGGATGCGCATGTTCTCCTCGTCGCGGGTTGCGTTTAGCGCCGCCTCGAGAATTCCCGGCATGTCGCTTGGCAGCCTGCCTGTTGAAAGTGCCTTGAGTATGCTTCGCTTGCGGTCATAGTTACGCCCGATGTCGAAAGACGCCTGGATAAGTATCCCTGCCTGGAAGTAGAGCGAGCGCTTGTCCCAGTCCATAAGAATGTTGTCGATGTATTCCGTGTCGTCGTCATAGTCGCCAAGCGCGCCAATCACCGCGACGCGCTCCATCTCCTTTGGCAGTGAAATGCGGAAATATTCATGGACAAGCTGGGAAGTGCATTTGTTTTCGTCGTGGCGCAGATTGTCGGCTGGCCAGTCCTTCGGGAGCGGATGGTGGTCGATGTATGTTATGTCTTTTTTGTCCGCGAGTTCCTTGAACCGCTTGCGCAAAAGATGCATCGATTTTTCATCTATTGCGATATCGCTTATGAAAATCCTGTCGTACCTGTCTGCAGCGTTAAGGTCCTCAAGCAATCCTGTCGGATTGGAAAAAAGCACGTCCGCTTTTCCCTGCATAGCCGAAAGCGTCATCGCGCCCGAGCAAATCCCATCGACGTCGCCGTGCGTCATTATCAGGGTTCTCATATTGATATTAATGCCGACTACGGTTAAAAATGTTGGCGCTTTGAAATTTGCAGACGTTTAAACGTCGTATCTAGAACTCTTATATACTGGAATGCTAAATCCGGGGTTGGTGATAAAAAGTGAAAAGCAAAATATTGGTGGTCTTGGCGATAGGGATGATGCTTGGAAGCGCATTTGTTTCTTACGCGAGCGCTGAAGGAACAGACGTCTGGAAGGCGGGAATAACTGATCCAGAAGGAGACGCTACAGTTGGCAATGCAATGGATGTTCCTGGAGGACCGAGCAGAAATCATCTTGACATAGTTCGTATAGATTATGCAGAGGACGCCAATGGAAATATTGTCATGCAGATGACATTGAAGAACCTGCCAGACGAATCAAACCCTGAACCGGTGATAGCCCCTACTGTTGTAGGACCTGTTTGTTGCCAATATGAAATCGTTTTCAAAATGTCCGAAGTGTGTTATTTCGTGGCTACGACCTGCTCATTTACGCCGGTTTCTACGACATCTCAAGACGATGATCCGGTGGGCTGGGTGTATTGGGATTCGAATGTCGAGGGAGCCAAGATAGTCAAATCTGCTGTTGCAGTCGATGCCGACAAAAACACAATTTCATTCACAATAGGACCCAAGGTGGATGGCCCATACGGCGATGCGCTTGAACTACCAATAACTGGAACAAAGATTGAAATTTGCGCCTTTACTAAAGAAATTGCTTGTGTGCCCGACCCAATAGGATTAATACCCGGAGCGCCGGAAACACAAGATGGCACCGATACATTCGTTACAGTTTACGGTTCTGAGACAAAAACCTCTCAAGAAACAACGAATCCCGTAATCGAAAACAACGCCCAATCTAATGGCACTTCATCAAACAACTCACAGCCCGAAAATCCAAGCAACAATCCAAGCGCGCCAGCAGACAATGGAAACGGCAACTCGCCAAGCGCAACAAACAACAATCCAGACAATGCCAAATCAACAACCGAAACCAAGAAAACGCCCGGATTTGAGCTTCTTGGAATCGTTGCCGGAATCAGCGTCATTTTAGCCGTGCGCAGAAGGCGCTAATCTCTCTCATTTTTTCTAGTTTTCAAAGCATTCATGCCAAAATCGCACATTTCCGCAATCGGACATTTTGCACACTCCGGCTTAATCGGCTTGCAAATCTCCTGTCCATGGCGCACCAAAAGCTCGTTGATTTCAATCCAGTATTTGCGCGGAATTATTTTTTTGAGTTCCTGTTCGGTCTTTTCCGGCTCTTTTGTGCGCACCAAGCCAATGCGGTTTGAAATTCTGTGGACGTGCGTATCAACGGGAATTGCGGGAAATCCGAATCCGAAAACAAGAACGCAGTTTGCAGTCTTTGGCCCAACGCCCGGAAGTTCGCACATCTCTTTCGGTTCGCGCGGGACTTTTCCGCCAAAGTCGCGGACTATAATATTTGCAATTTCTTTTATTCGCTCCGCCTTTGTCTTGTAATAATTCACACGATGGATAATTTCTTCGATTTTTGACAGCGGCGCTTTTGCCAGATATTGCGCATCCGGGAACACATCGAACAGTTTTTCTGCTGTGGGATATGTTATTTTGTCGTTCGTGCGCTGGGAAAGTATTGTGGAAACAAGCACGCGAAAAGGGTCGCTTCGCCGGAATGAATCCGGCGGGTAAAGTGCGCGGAGGCGCTTTATGATTTCATCAATGTCTTTTCCCTTCACATTAGATAATCGCGCTTTTCCGTAAAAACATTCGCGCATTCGGCAGGTTTTTGTATCAGTTCGCCCAATATGATTTTGAATGGAAAGGGTTTTCACTTTTCTAGTCGGGGGAAAGGCAGGCGAGGGAGTAAAAAAAGCAGGCAACTCCATTGCCAACATGATGGCAATGCGCGGGCTTCGCGTTTTCCAGTATGACGACTACCAGAACTTGATAAAGGGCGGCCACAATTTTTCAGCCGTTTCCGCATCTGCCGGTGAAATATCAAGCCATTATCTTGAATATAATATTGCCGTATTGCTTGACGAAAGGAGCGTTGAGGCGCACAAGGGCCATATTGCAAAAGGCGGAGCACTTGTCTACGATTCGGATTCGGTCAAAGATTCGCAGGGCATTGGAATCCCCATTTCCTCTGAGGCGCGCAAATATCCCAGCTCCGACTTGAGAAAGGGGCTTGCGGGGGTTGCGGTGGCGGCGGCATACTCGGATTTAGGAAAACATGAATTTCTGGAATTCGTCAGGCGCGAGTATTCCCACGACGCCGAAAACAACATCGCGTTCGCTGGAGCAATTTACGATTTGGCCTATTCTGAACTGGGCGGCAAAATAAAGATTTTGGGCGGAGGCGCGGCGTTACCCGTGATTTCAGGCAACGAGGCGATTGCGCTGGGCCTCGCGGCGGGCGGACTTGATATGTATTTTTCGTACCCGATGACCCCTACAACTTCGCTGCTCCACTATCTCGCCGCTCACGCAGGAGAATTGGGCGTCACGGTTGCCCAGCCTGAGAACGAGATTGCAGTTGCGCAGATGGTTCTTGGTTCTACTTTTGCGGGGGCGCGGGCTGCGGCAGGAAGCAGCGGGGGCGGATTTGCCCTTATGCAGGAGACATTTTCACTCGCTGGAATGGCGGAGGCGCCGGCGCTTTTCATCCTATCTTCAAGACCAGGGCCTTCGACTGGTATGCCCAC
>JAQUQK010000147.1 GCA_028716125.1 Thermoplasmatota archaeon
CATAATCCTGCAAGAGCTTGCCTATATCGCTTTCAGACAGGCTTTCGTTAGTAAATGTGCCAATGGTGCTCTCTGCGCCCAGTGCAATATCTCCTACTGTACGCGTTTCGAACGTGTATCCAAGATTGGGGTTGGCGACACGCTTAACTGCGACATAAGCTCGCCCATCGGTAAAGCTGGCGTTGGCAATGCCTTTTGCGATTGTTTTGAATGGAGAAAGTGGAGTCCCGTCATTGAGCACGTCTGATCCTGTTGCTGAATCAACATAGACCGTGGCGGCAAATGACGACAGGGCAGACAAAAGGAAGAATGTTATTTTACTTAACATCTGGCTTCTCCGGTAAAACGTTCGGGTCAACGATTTTGCCTTCACTGTCCAGTTTAATCGCATCAGTGTCAAAGTAGATTATGACAGCATTGGTGTAGGTGCACACCACAACCTGTCTAACGCCGATCAATGGCTTGGTAATCTCTTTAGCAATGGCGTCCAGCTTACTTTTAGCACTGTCGATTTCAATTTGGCGAGCCGTGCGGTTTAACGCTATAGCTCCAAAACACGCCGTCGCCACAAGTAAAAATAAAACTACCATCGTTTTCATAGCATTCCTCTCTTTACTGTCCGTGTCCGCACACTTCAAGATAGGCCGTATGTGTCACTGTAAGCGGCACAATGGCAATTTTTTTGGCCCACCACCGATCACACCCAAACATAGCCATGTAATTGTTACCAGGGCTTGCCGTATGGGTATTGTCATCACTGGTCAGATAATGCGTAACTGTCACCGCGTCGGCAAACTCTGAGCCTGTTTTCCTCGAATTTGTCTGTGTGCCGGTCGTAAAGGTCAGCTTGAATGCAGGGATAAAATCTCCACCATCGCTGAAGTAGATTAGATATACCGTAGTATCGCCATCGGTCGTGCTACTGTTTCTAAAGTACAGATAGCTCCACTTCTCGGGTATCTCAAACACTTGAAAATTGGCTCTAAAATAGGCCGCAGTCCTGTGTGCGGAATCAGGTTCGGTAACTGCTGCACTGAATACACCAGCCGTGACACTGCCTTCTGGTCCACATGCCTGCCATCTCCACTGGCCAGTAATGCCAGGATTGCCAGGACGGGCGTAGTCGGTATTCGCAGAAAACAAAAAGCTTGGCAACAACAGTACGATCAACATGACAATCAAGGCATACTTCAAACGTTCCATCTCAAAACTCCTTATGACAAGGTTTTGTAAGATACAGTTAAAATGCTCATAAAACATTTGTTCTGGGACAATTGCTCTTCAGAGTAAAGCGGGTCAACAGCAGTTTTGAACCAGCTTGCATTCGGCTGGGCGGTCAACTTCAGCCCTCGCATGTACTCTATGATTTCATGGACAAAATTGATCAGATTGTTAATTTCATCGCCATCGCCAGGATCAACATTTTTAATCACACCAATATCTACAGAGAGCACATCGAGCGTATTGGCCCGTGTAACAGGTGTCATTTCTATTCCGCCAGGCACAACCGACACCTGAACAGTGGCAAGCTGGGCGGATGTAAAATATGGCAAAAAAGCTCTGACTGCCGTGAATTCCCGCGTAAATTCGCCGGCGTTCAATGCAGTCACAACAGCATCAGCAACCTGTACAGCAGTGATTGACATTTACATCTTCCTCAAGAACACCCATGCTGTTGTAAATGCGGCGACAATGGCTGAAATAACAGAGCTTGCAACCGCACCGATAAACGCCTTGGCCCACGTAGCCCGATGCTCTTTGTGTTCGCCAATGTGTTCATTAAGATATTTACATGGCTGCCGCGGAATCGGCGTCACATTCAGGGTTGTTTCTATCTGAGTGACGGTAGTTTTAATCCCGTCAATTTTTTCATGCAACCTGTCTATGGCATAATTAAATTCATCCCTGCTGATCGACATAGCATCGTCTTCCTTCTTTTTAATTGGCGATTTTCGTATGGATTCGCATGGTTTTCCCATAAGGGTCACTCCATCGCCAGAACCCGTCTGACGGTAAATGCAGGACCGTGAAGGTCTTGCCGTTGTACTCTATTTCATCTCCCATCTCAGGTAGCACAGGGCTTCCATTAAGCACTAAATCGGTAGCCGTTAGCAAAAAGTCAACCACATGAGAACCAACCTTGAAACAACCTTCTTCTCCGACCTCGAAATCAGTTTTGCCAACAGTAGCCCTGAGATTAACAGACGATTCGCCTCGCTTGTATATGACATCCTCGGTCATATACATCTTCCTCTGGACATCCAAAAACTCCATACCATCTTTCAGCAAGTCGGCCACAGTTCATCTCCGTTTACGCAATCAGCCGCCTAAACACTTCGCCGGTTCGAAACTCATCGAGTGAATACTGATTGCCCGCAAGCTGGTACAGGTAATTATTCACATCTTTCTGCCTCGGCAGCCATCCATTGAGCATCTCCACAATATCGCAACGAAGCGTATTCATGCACGTCTTCTTTGCAACGCCAGCCATCTCGTAGGTAGCGGGACCAAAGCACAACACTGGGCAACCGTAAGCAAGAGCTTCAACACCTGCATTGCTGTTTATCGTGATCACAAAAGCCGCAGAAAGCAGAGCGTCTTCAAGCGACGTGTGCTGACAGGTCGGGAGATATTTTTTTGTCTGCGGATTACGAATATAACGTCTGTCAAGCGGGTGCGGCCTGAATTCGACACTGTACCCACAAAGGTCAAGACCTTTAATGGCCTTCGCAACTGCCCGTTCTATCTCAATGGGGTGCTTTATCTCGCTGTCAAAAAGCTGCGTATCTCCATTGGTCTGCCCAAGCACAAGAATCGTATTTCTGGCCTTATTTCTGCCAATTGGGAGAATGGGCTTCTTCCAGATTGACTCAAACCGCATTTTGTATTCGGCAGCAGGCTCATTGATTCGCCGCGCAAAGCCAGACCAGTGCAAAATCCCTTCAGGATCACACTGGAAGTGATTTTTCCTGTCATAAAACCCGTTTTCAATCCTGAAAACCCGTATGCCTTCATTCATCGCCGCCGAAACGACATTTTTCACTGGTTCTCTCATGCCGTTCCAGACGACAACAATGTCGGGTTTGCGGCTAAAACATGGCCAGCTTGTCTCATGGTCAACAATCTCAACGCTGTACCCAAGGGCAGTAAGGCCATCAATTGCGCAATTCAGCGGATGGTCTTGGTCGAGAGTCATCAAACGTTCCTGGATTGGATTTACTACAATACCTGCGAGATTTGCGCCATCCGTGCCTTTTTTTCTGATAAGGTACGGGTTTTTTTTGGGAATCAAGTCAACTGTGCCGCCTGCCCAGAGATGAATCGCAAAAGGTTTTTGCCCACCAGTTCCTTCACACATTTGATAAACAAATGAATCGTAGCCGGCAAGTATCCTCTGGTACTGAGTAATGGCAGTTTGGTGGTTCGCAGGAAAGAACCACTGGCCGCCAACAATGTGACACCTATGAGCGTTCCTTGCAGCAAATCTCTTCATCAATGCAGGACCGTATGAAGTGCCGCCGACGTTCTCTGTTGCAAGAGCCTCGCTAATGAGGTCGTCAATGACTGGGCAGCCTTTTCCAATGGCTATCGGTGCATTTGCAATATCAAATCGCGGATTCCTGTTCCCCTGCTGCCTTGACAGAAACAACCTGCTGCCGTCAATACCAAAGGACCGTTCAGCGTCATCGCAAGACCTGAGCGGCCAGAAATCAGTGTCAAAATACCAGCCGCCGTGGTTTTTAAGCGCAGACAGCCTAAGCAGATCGGATTTTTGGCGCAAGTCGCTGAGTGTATGGTAAACAGGCCCAAGGCATGAAAGCAGGGCCTCTTCTTCGCCGTGAATCATAATCTGGTAATCGGGATTGAGCCGCCGAAACTCATCAATGTTACGACTCGCCCAGTCGGGCATTTCGCCGCCAATCCAAATGAAATGTATATTCTTGGGTATCATCTTTTTGCCAGGCTTGGATGCCATAAATGATAGTAGCCGTCGAATTTTTTGCGTACGAGTAAACCGCGAGTGTCAAACCAATTTGCAAACGCTGTATCCTCTCCGCCGTACGTTTCTTTTTCAATATAGCGGCCAGCCTGCATCCAGTGTTCTGTGCTACAAATGCAGTTGCCGTGACCAGTACCCCAGAACCAATCGGTATGCTCTTTGCTTTTGTACCGTCGATATTGAGGAAACAATGCCTTCCCAGACCTTACAGCCAACAGGCCGGCAGCAATAACTTCTTGCGGAGTAACCATATCTACATCGCAAAAGTATAAGATGTCGCCGCGTGATTTTTCAGCAGCCGAATTGCGGGCCTTGCCGGTATTAAAGGGACCAGACAAAGAAACCGTAGTAACGGGCATATCTACGTTGTTCGGCAGCCATGTGCATACGCAACCGCACTCGCAATAATCGCTGACAACAAGCTCGACTGGCATCCCAATGTCCTTTACTGCAACATTGAGCGACTGCACGCAAGCTTGAAGGTGGGCTGTTCGGTTACGATGTCCTATGCAGATGGAGAGCATTGGATACCCTGTCTGTAGGCAAAATCCGTGCCCAGATGAAACCATGTTCCAGTCCAGGCACGGACTACGATTTTCTTTTTGCAAACTGCTTACTGGTCCAGCTTGACCCAGACAACCGTATCGTCGGCACCAGCATCTTTTACGACCTTGCCGATGTACTTGCCGTCATCAGCGGACACAGAAACGATTTCGTTGATGGTATCCCAATACACCTTTGTGCCGGCAGATAACGCATCGGTGCTGTCGGTGTCTTTCGGGAACGCGAAAACGCCTTCAGTTGCAAGAGCGCCGAGTTCGTTTGCAGCAATCGCTCGCTTGGCAACGCAAACAAGGTCGCCCAA
>JAQUQK010000148.1 GCA_028716125.1 Thermoplasmatota archaeon
GACCTGAAGCGCGCCACCACGTCCACATCAGGGATTTCGGAAAAGACAATCGCATCGGCTACGCGAAGTATGCCTTCCATCGGATTCATGTTTCTTATGTCTCCTACGAGGACGGCGAAGCCCTGCCCGGAAAGTATGCCCTCGCGCTCCTTCTCTTTTATTATGAGATTTACGTTGTGGCGCTCAGATAGCGCTTTTGCGGCGCCAATGCTTGTAAGATCGGATCCGACGATGACTATGTTCATATTTTCACTTACGGGGGTGTAGTGGAAAGGAAAATTTAAAGACTACTATGCGCCATATAGTAACCTTTTAAGATATTCATCTTATTCCCGGTGCGATGCCTATGTTTGACTTGCAGAGCAACACGTTTATGCTGGCAGGCCCAGTAAAGATGCACCCGCGCGTTTTGAATGCGATGGCTTCCCCGGCGATAAACCACCGCTCCCCTGATTTTGAAAAGGTCGTGGGCGACATACGCGGACTGCTACAGTACGTATTCCAGACAAAGAATGACACGTGCCTTTTCTCAGGCTCGGGAACGGCGGCAATTGAAGCGGCGGTTTCCAATACAGTAAAGCGCGGCGACAAGTTCATCAGCATTTCCAACGGCAAATTTTCGGAACGCCTCTATGAAGTTGCAAAAATATTCTGCCCTGATGGCGCAAACGAGTTCAAGGTCGAATGGGGCAAGGCGCCCGACCTCGGCCTATTCGAGGATGCAGTCCGCAAGCTGAAGCCAAAGGCGGTTGCAGTATGCCATAATGAGACATCTACTGCAGTCACGGTCCAGGCAAAGGAGCTTTCAAAGATAGCGCACGACCACGACGCATTTTTCATAATGGACGGCGTCACGTCAATCGGCTCAATAAATGTTCCAGTAGATGAATGGGGATGCGACATTGCATTCTTCGGCTCGCAGAAATGCTGCGCAGGGCCTGCAGGACTTTCCGCAATGGCTGTGTCTGACAGGATCAAGCCAGCACTCTACAAGGACACGTCATACTATCTCAATGTCCTCAAGCACACCGAGAAGATGAAGAAGAACGACACGCCGTACACACCGGCAATCCCGCTGTTCCTCGGAATGCGCGAGGCGCTTCTCATAACAAAAGAAGAGGGCCTGGAAGCAAGGTTCAAGCGCATCGAAGCGATCGCAAACGGCCTTCGCGCGGCATGTGATGCAATGGGACTCCAGCTTTTCGCAGACCGCAAATACGCTTCGAACACCGTCACGGCAATCAACCTGCCGGCAGGCGTCGACGACGACAAGTTCCGCAAGATGATGAAGAACGAGCACAACATCATGGTCGCAAGCGCACAGGAGCCGCTCAAGGGCAAGTTCTTCCGCATCGGCCACATGGGCAACGTTCTCTGGAACGAAATGATACCCACCATCGCCGCGATGGAAGTCTGCATGAAGAAGCTCGGCCACAAATTCGAGCTCGGCGCAGGTGTTTCAGCCGCAATGAAATTCATGTAACTGGTTTTTTCATCTTTTTTCGTTTTGACTTTTAATTTATATTTTCAAGTTTTGCTTTGCCTGCTTCCCACTAAAATTCCCGCAAAAATCAGAATTCCGCCAACTATCGCCATTGCCGGAGGCGCTTCTCCCAAAACCAGCCAGGCAAGGATGACGGAGCCGACAGGTTCTGCAAGGACGGACATTGTGACATAGACCGGGCTCATGTATGCAAGCGCCCAGTTGAGGGATGAGTGGCCAACTATCTGAGGCAAAATGGCAAGCAGGAAAAGCCAGAGCCACGTCTTGTTTGCGTATCCGGACAGTTGCGCCCCTGAAAAAAGCGCAACCGACATCACGAGAATTGCCGCAATCGCATAAACCGGGAAAACATACCCCATAAGCGAAAGTTTCGGGCGGAGCCTCTTTCCAATTATGAAATAAATTGCCGCGGTAATTGCGCCGGCGAGCGCCAGCAGGTCGCCAATAATGCTGTCCTTTCCTCCGCCGATGTCGCCTAGCCCGATTACCGCAGAGCCCGCCATCGCGACAAGAATTCCCACAATCGCCCACTTTGTTATTTTTTCTTTTAGGAAAATGAAAGATATTGCGGCGACAAAAAGCGGCGCTGTGGTGACAAGCACGACTGATGAAGCTACGGAAACCATCGAAAGCGAACTTACCCACGCCATGAAATGAAAGCCGAGAATTATGCCGGATGCCAAGAGAAGGGCAATCTCTTTTCCATTAAGTTTTCGAATTTCCCGGATGCACGCGGGGACGCCAAATGGCGCAAGAAGCAGCGATGCAATGGCCAGGCGCCAGGCGGCTATCGCGACAGAATCGATTTCGTTCTGAGCAAGCCGGATAAAAGTAGATGCGGTTGAAATTGCTGTGACGCCGATTACAAGGATAAGCGCCGGCGGGAACTGCTTGCTTTTGCTTTCCATTGCAATACAGAATTGCGTCTTTGTTGTTTATGCTTGCGATTTGACGTTAGTTTCGTTTCCTGCGGGCGCGCACTATGAAAAATGCCGTCCCGATCAGTGTCGCAACCACCATAAGAACAACCGAGCCCGCTATAAAAATGGCCCATATGAAGCTCTCGCTTGAAACCCCTACGATATATTTGGCGCTAAGTGGCGTCGCCGAATTTTTAGCATCCATCTCCCATCCGATTGAACTTGAGTCTACCGAACCATAAGACGACTGCCTGTTCGCATAAACGAACTGATACTGCTCTGGAACCGAAAGGCGAAGGTTGTAGCGCCAGCCCGCGCTGGCGTTCATGTTGAATTTGGTCGGATATGACATCATGCCGAGAATGCCTTTTTCGCTTTTCAATTGCTGGACCTCTGGGTCTTTTGGCGAGCTGCTCTTTTTGAAAATGGCGGAAATGCCGATCTGATGTTTTATAAGAAGGTCAATGTCAATCTTTGCCGATACGGGTTTCTTTGAAAGGTCGCCGTCGAGCGCCTTCGGGTCGAGGTTCTGGAATACGAAAGAAACGCGCTTTATCTCTGCGCCCTTGAACCCGTCCCTTACCGTGTCCTCCACTCGCTGGCGCATCCAATTTTCAAGCTCCTTCTTTACCGGATCAACCAGCATTATCCTGATCTGGTCGGCGGTTATGTATGGCTTCAGAAGCATTTCCTGCAGCGTGCCAGCGTCGAGCGGTATTTCGCCTGCGCTTGACTGTATCGCATCCTTGAGGCCCGCATCAAGTTTGAGAACGCTTATGTTGCAGTCGAGATGTATTCCAATGTCTATCGAAATGTCCCCGCCCGAAGTCACTATCTGCCAAACGTCGAAGTCTATTCCTGAAACATCTATCATGGCATCCAGGTCAATGTCCTCCCGCGCATAGCTTGAAAGCGAGCCCATCATACTGCTCAGAAAATTGTCGAAATTGCCGGATTGCTGTTCCCAGCCAGGGAAAACAACGTCAAGGTCGACGATCTCAAGATCGAGCAGCGAAAAATGCGGAACGCTCATTATCAGGCGGACGCCGTCTTCTGACTTTTCAAGATAGTAGAGATATTTGTCGACTCCGAGAACGGTGCCTATTTGTTGGGCTGCCGATGATACTGCGCTTATCTTCGCGGACTTTACCGCCTCTGCGCCATTGACCCTCACCCGGATTGTTTCAAGGTGGCCGCCAGTAACAACGCTCTTGTCAAGATTTACGACGACCACGCACCCTTTCTCGTTTGGCGAGTCTATGGTAAGAACGGTTTTGCCTTCAATCTTTGTTTTTTCGCCTAAAACCATGTCGCGGTATTTCACTGAATAATCGCCGATTCCTGCGCCTTTCGCGACGTTTATCTCAGCGCCGATGTCCCCCGCGGCAATCGATTTCTCCACAAAATCCAGTGATTCAATTATCGTTGGATTTATCTGCCCCGCGCAAAGCGTCGCCCTGAGCGCCACCTGCGCATCCTGCCCGATTGACGCTACCATCGTATTTTCCTTTTCGTTGTACTCAAGGCTTGCCCTGCCGATTCCCATGATTCTTGCGTCAAGGTCGTAGCCGTCGTGCGGCCGTTCTATCTTGAAAACGCCGTTTTCAGAAGAAATCGTAAAATTCGATGGGAACTTGAATTGCACTTTTATTTCCGGCCCGCTGTTCGTTATAACCATGTTCGCGTTCCTTGAGTCAAAGATGGAAACGTTCAGGCTTTTCGAAGTGAGCGATATCGTGCAGTTTTCTGAGTCGCAGTCAAGCGCCTGTGGGAAAACGATCGCATCCAGAAGAGTTATGGATTTATTGCTTTCTGCGGCAAGGGAATAATTGAGCACGCTTGTACCGGAATGCGCGAACGAGACGAATTTTCCGTTAAATGCGCCTTCCTGCTCCAAAAAGCCAATATTGCGCTCTTCTGTGGCATTTTCTTTCTTGTCTTCATTTTCTGCGGACGGTGGCGCCGAATCGCTGCCTGCCTTTTCTGCATTTTCGGCCTGTTCGCCTGCAGATGCAAATACGGGAACTGATGCGCACGCAAGCAAAATAACGGCCAGAAGCGCGAGGATTCTACGACTATTCATACCATTATAATAATGCGCGCCAGATTTAAATTTCTTCTGGTGCAAATATGGTCGAAACCTGGAAATTCTCTTCGGCATAGACTGTAAGGTAGAATCCTAACCACGCCGGGACTGCAAAGCCTTTTGCCAGAGTTTCCTCATCACCCATGAATGCGACCATCGTATCGAAGGTGTCGTCCGGGGTGTGGTATGCAGGATAGTTCTCCTTTGCACCGAAAATCTTGAATGCCGGAACGCCAACGTCCGCAAAGCTGACATGGTCGCTGCTTCCCAT
>JAQUQK010000149.1:0-3357 GCA_028716125.1 Thermoplasmatota archaeon
CTTGGTGTATTTCTATGGCAGGGTAAAGATTATTTTTATTTAACCTTTTCGGATGAAACATTGAAACGTATCCTGCATATTCCTCGGGCATCATCCGCTTTTTGGCGCAACATTGCGCCATTCTTTTCCGCTGCCGAATAATGAAAGGGACTTGGCATTATATCATGTTTGTGGATGAAGCGTTGAATCGTTATATTGAATTGTTTGGAAAATGGCGATTTTAGGAAACTGCGGCGTTCTAAAGCGTTCAAAAAGCGATTTAAACAATATTCAAATAACATTAGCAGATTATGGTTTGAGAAAAAAACGTGGGCAGACAGCGCCAAAAGGCCGTTTTCTTTGATATGGCCCGAGGCGGGGTTTGTTATAGACGCAGTATATTGGTAAAATTATAGGAGTGTTTGAATGGAGGAAGAAAAGAAGATAGTTCTGCCGGGCGACATAGTCGACGAAAGCGGCAAGGTCAAGGCAGGCCAGGGCGTTTTCAAGGACGGCGACAAGGTCTATGCGGCCCAAATAGGAATTACTGGAGCGCGCGGAGACTACGCAAACGTCGTCTCTTTCAAGGGGCCATACGAGCCGAGGGCAGGGGATTTCCTGATTGGAAAGGTCATGGAATACGGGCCTTCAAACTGGGTTCTTGACATCAACTCGCCATACGTCGGACTGCTTTCTGCGGATTCAGTCCCATGGCGCGTTGAAATCGGGGAGACGGGAAGGTTCCTCGGAGTAGGCGACATGATAGTCTGCACCATCGCATACGTCGACGGATGCAAGAAAATCGGCGTCTCGATGCGCGACCGCGATGCACGCAAAATCACAAGCGGAATAGTCATACGCATCTCGCCGTCCAAGATCCCGCGCCTTATAGGCAAGTCGGGCTCAATGGTCGCGACAATAAAGAAGTATACTAACACGCGCATCTTCGCAGGACAGAACGGGCGCATCTGGATAGACGGGACCCCGGAAGGAATAGCAATTGCAAGCAACGTCGTGGAAATGATTGACCGCGAGGCCCACACGCACGGCCTTACGGACCGCGTCGAAGCATACCTCAGGCAGAACAGCAGGATACCGGTTTCAGAGACAAAACCTGTCGAGCACCATGAACAGCCGGCAGAGCAGGCGCCGCAGGCACAGGCCGAAGAGCCAGCTGAAATGCAAGATGCACCAAAGGAGGCTTAATCATGTCAGGAGTCGGAAACGTTAAACTGATCGGCGACGACGGCAAGCGCATCGACGGACGCGCGCTCAACGAGCTGCGCCCAATAAAGATGGAAGCGGGCGTTCTCAAGCGCGCCGAAGGCTCATGCTACCTTGAATGGGGCGGAAACAAAGTCATCGCCGCAGTCTACGGGCCGCGCGAGGCACAGCCGCGCCACAGCCAGAAGGTTGACAGGGCAATCGTCCAGTGCAGATATAATATGGCGCCGTTCTCTGTTGACGAGCGCAAGCGCCCAGGACCGGACAGGCGCTCGATAGAGCTTTCAAAGGTCATCGGGCACGCATTCGAGAACGTCATACTTCTCGACAAATATCCAAAGTCCTCAATAGACATCTTCATTGAAGTCCTCCAGGCGGACGCAGGCACGAGA
The DNA here is from genome assembly GCA_028716125.1 of Thermoplasmatota archaeon. Lineage (GTDB taxonomy): Archaea > Thermoplasmatota > JAQUQK01 > JAQUQK01 > JAQUQK01 > JAQUQK01. The sequence continues at coordinate 1,596 of JAQUQK010000149.1, forward strand.
TGCGCAGGCCTTACTGCGGCATCGGTCGCTCTTGCAGACGCAGGCATACCCATGAGGTCGCTTGTGGCAGCATGCGCAGCTGGAAGAATCAACGGAAAAGTATGCCTTGATCTTTGCAAGGAAGAGGACAACTACGGCGATGCCGACCTCCCGATAGGAGTCGCGGCAAGAACCGGAGAAATAGTCCTTATGCAGATGGACGGCGACCTTTCTGGCGAGGAATTCGACGAAGCGTTCAAGCTCGCAATAGAAGGATGTGCCAAGGTCAATGAGATACAGAGGCAGGCGCTAATGAACAGGTACAGGAGCGAGCCGCAGCCAATGGCAGCGGAAGGAAACGGAGGTGTATGCTAATGGCTCAGCAAGACATCATATCATCGGTAAAACTCGGATACATAAACACGCTATCAAAACTCCACGGCCGCATCGACGGAAGGTCATTCGATCAGTATAGGGAATTCTCCGTGAAGGCGGGCGTAATCGAGCGCGCAGACGGCTCGGCGCTCGTAAAGCTCGGCGAGACCATGGTCATGGTCGGAATCAAGATTGAGCAGGCAAAGCCTTTCCCGGACATGCCCGACAGGGGCACAATGTCAACCGGCGTAGAGCTTGTTCCATTTGCAAGCCCGTCGTTCGAGGCAGGCCCGCCGACGCCGGCATCAATTGAGATTGCACGCGTTGTAGACCGCGGCATACGCGAGTCCAAGATAATCGACATGGAGAAACTCTGCATAAAGCCCGGCGAGAATGTCTGGAGCGTTTCAATAGACATACACGTTCTCGACTATGACGGGAACATAATCGACGCGGCATCGATGGCAGCGCTTTCTGCTCTCCTTACGGCAAAGGTCCCGAACAAGAAGTTCGGCCTTGGCGAGGACGCCAAGCTTCCGCTCAAGCAGATATTCCCGATAACGTGCTCGTTCGCGAAGATCGGAAACATCATAATGGCGGACCCGGACCTCGACGAAGACAGGGCGGCGGATGCGAAGTTCAGCGTGTGCCTTGACGAGAAAGGGCACGTCCATGCGATGCAAAAGACGCTTGAAGGGGCCTTCACCGTTGACGAAATCAAAAACATTATAAAAACGGCAGAGATTAACGGTGCCCTTATCAGGGAGCAGATTCTCAAGTGCGTACAGTGATTTGCGGTCTGTTTGACTATTATTGAAAGGTGAGTGTAATGACAAAGAGGACAAAGAAAGTAGGCTCCGCGGGAAGAATGGGAGCGCGCTACGGCATCAGGATAAGGAAGGCCATTGCGAACATCGAAGTGAAGCAGAAGGCAGCCCATCTGTGCCCCTCGTGCGGAGATCAGAAGGTCTTCAGGATTTCCACCGGGATATGGAAGTGCAACAAGTGCGGAAAGCAGTATGCCGGCGGCGCGTACCAGCCGCACACTGAAGCAGGCCTGGGACTTGTAAAGGAAGAGAAGAAGGAGGCCTAACAATGGGATATCGCTGTGGAAGGTGCAAGAAGGTTGTGAACATCGACCCGACGCTCGTCGGCCAGAGATGCCCGTTATGCAACTCGCGCACTTTCTACAAGGAGCGCATCGGAATCGCCAAGCACATGAAATCCGAGTGAGGCGAGAGCGCATCCACTAAAAAGGTGAAATTATGGCATTCGCAGAAGCTGTATCAAGATTGCTCGTGAAGAAAATTTGCATGAACTGCTACGCCCGCAACTCAATGAGTGCGGACAAGTGCCGCAAGTGCGGCTGCACCCAGCTGCGCATCAAGGCAAAAGAGCCTCGCGGCGG
>JAQUQK010000149.1:3457-4719 GCA_028716125.1 Thermoplasmatota archaeon
CGCGGAAACGTGGACGAAGAAGCGCTCAAGCGCGCAATCGAGCTTTCGCAGGAAAAATACTGCGTCGTCGGCCTTACTGTGAAGAAAGGCGCGAATTTTTCAGTGAAATACAGGATTGAAAAATAACTATATCCCTCTTTTCGATACACGCGCGTGAAAACGAATTACGTTCAGATGATGATTGCCACCGCAACGTCTTCGGCGGTGCTTTACGTTCCTCTCCTCGCCAAGAACGTTCTCAATCTGGACGTCGGCACAATCGGCATCATCGGCGCAATATACGGACTTGCGGTTTTTACGTCGTCTTACATTTTCGGGCGAGCAGCCGATATTTACAACAGGAAAGCAATCATCATTGCAGGGCTTGTGGTATCGTCATTCGCATTCCTGAGCCAGGGAATAGTTGAACATTATCACAGCACCGCGCTTCTGATGGCGACGCGTGCATTTGCCGGCTTCTCGATTGGAATAGCAAACCCGGCACTTGCCGCCTATGTTTACGAGTCGCGCCACAAATTCGGGCGCTTTTTGTCATTCGGATCTCTTGGATATGGAATCGGCTCGGGTCTTGCAGGCGCAATCGCATTATATCTGGGCGGATGGCTGGTTTTCCTTTTTGCCTCGATATGCCTCTTTTCCGCTTTTGCAGTTGCATTGCTGCTTCCAAAAGTCGAGCAGAAGCAGATGCGCGTCAAGTTTTTCCCAAGGGAAACAATACGCAAGGGCTGGCCGATTTACGTTGGCTACTTTTTGCGGCATACAGGCGCAAGCTCAGTCTGGATAATCTTCTCGCTTTTCATCCTGAAACTCGGCGCAAACTACGCACAGATAGGCATACTGACTGCCGTAAATTCCGTCTGCCAATTTGTGTTCATGAACCTTGTCGAGCGCTGGGACTGCAAGTTTCTGATCAATCTCGGAACTCTCGTATCCATAGCGACATTCATCGTCTACACGCTTGCGCCCCACTGGGAATGGCTAATCATCGGGCAGGTAATGATTGCCTTCGCATGGTCCTGCATGTACGTCGGCTCCAATGTCTATTTGCTTAAGCGCAGCGAGGAGCATGCCACGGCTTCTGGGCTTCTCCAGTCTTCAATGTCGCTTGCCAATATCGTCGGCCCGATTATCGGCGGCACGATTTCCGGAATGTTCGCGAACGAATTACTGGGATACCACGCCACAATGTACGGCGCAGCAATACTTTCCACAATCGCATTCTTGATGTTCTATTTCGGAATAAGGAAATTCGAGCGAAGGGA
>JAQUQK010000150.1 GCA_028716125.1 Thermoplasmatota archaeon
GTGATTTTGCACTTGTCGCCCTTGACAAGCGACCAATTTATGATTGGAACGCCTGCGCCTGTGTTGTCCCCGGAATTCTTGCCACTAAAAATATCAACATAATTCGGGCGGAGCGGTATTGATTTTGTCGCCTTTTTGACGGCAGAAACAAGAATTTTCTCTATTTCGCCGCGCATCGGGGAATCGAATCCCATTTCGACGAAGAACGTGATTACTCCCGTATCTTGGCACATCGGGAGCCCCTTTTCTTTTGCCAGTTTCACATTTTCAAGAATTGCATCCAGCTGTGATTTTGCAAGCGCGTTTGTCTCGCTGTCGCGCGCCTTTTCCAGCGCAGAAACAACATCTCTTGGCAAGTCGGTGACTGCTTTTTTCAGCAATGCAACTACCGCCAATTCGATTTTCTTGGACTGTGCGCTTGCTGGCATAAATTCACTTCAATTTTGCAACCGTTTCCTTGATGCGCTTCATTCCCTCGATTATGTTCTTTTCGGATGCGGCGTATGAGATGCGCACGTGCTTTTCGCCCGACGGCCCAAATGCTGAGCCGGGCGTCACAGCAACGCGTCCCTCTTTGAGAAGGAATTCGCAGAACTTGTCGGAGGGCACATCGTAATCGTAGCGCGGGAAGACGTAGAAAGCGCCCTTCGGTGCATCGCAGTGGAATCCTGGGATTTCGTTTACAAGTTTCAGGATGAGGTCGCGCCTCTTCTTGAAAGTCTCGGCCATCAGTTTTACGGAATCCTGCGGCCCTTTCAGAGCTTCAAGTGCGGCATTCTGGACAAACGAAGTTACGCAGGTCATCACATGCTCCTGCATCTTTAGAATTTCAGGGAAAAGAGTTTCCGGCGCAATCAGCCAGCCGACGCGCCAGCCGGTCATCGCAAAAGACTTTGAAAGTCCGTTGACCGTTATTGTGCGCTCGAACATTCCCGGCAGGGATGCAATGGAAAACACCTCGCCTTCGTAGATTATTTTCTCATAAATCTCATCGGAAAGCACAAGCAGGTTCTTTTGTTTTGCAATTTCCGCAATTGCCTTTATGTCTTCCTTGGAATAGACCGCGCCAGTGGGATTGGAGGGCGAGTTGAGCATTATCATTTTTGTTTTTGGCGTGACTGCTTTTGCAACGTCCTTCGGATTCCAGCGCCATCCTTTTTCGTGAGGGACAAGCACCGGTTTTCCGCCTGCAAGCTTTACCATTTCAGAATATGAAACCCAAGACGGGTCGGGAATTATCACTTCGTCGCCGGGGTTTATCGTCGCCATTATCGTGGCGTAAAGCGCGAACTTGGTCGGCGTTGCCATTACGTGCTTTGCCTCGCAAGGTATTTTGTTTTCTTTGCGCGACTTTTCCGCTATTGCTTCGCGAAGTTCGGCAATTCCCGCCGCCGGCGTATAATGCGTGACTCCGGAATTTATCGCCTTTATCGCCGCATCGCTGACATTGCGCGGCGTGTCGAAGTCGGGCTCGCCAAGCGAGAAAGAAACCACATCGATGCCCTGCTTGCGCATCTGCGCCACTGTCTGGGAAAGCTTCACAGTTGCCGAGCCAGTGACTACTTTCATTCTGTCCGCGATCATATTATCGTCCTTTTTCATTTCCCCAAATTATCTTGTGCAATTGGACTCCGATTGAAACGTTGAGATTGTCTTCCAAAATCCATTCCGCAAGTTTTGCAAGAAGCTTCGAATCCGCGCCCCCGACCGGATGCGCATATACGCGGCACTTCGGCGGGAAATAATCCATCGCCTTCTTTATCCAGGTGTAATCTTTCTTATCCGCGATTATGAATTTAAGCTGGTCGTGGGGGCGAAGGCGCGCCACGTTGTCGTAGTCGTTCTTGTCCTTCATTCCAGAGGACGGTGTTTTAAGGTCTAGGGATATGAGAAGTCGCTCCTGCTCTTTCTTGGCAACCGCCTGCAAAAGCGGCTCTACGCTGATTGAGCCATTGGTTTCAACATCAACAGAGTATCCCATGTTCAGAAGCTTGCGCACCAGTTCGATGGATTCACTTTGCGCGAGCGGCTCCCCGCCGGTCAGGCAGATGCGCTTGCACTTGTATTTGCCGACTTCCTTGAGAATCTGAGGGATTGGTGTTTCTTTTCCATCTTCGTATGCATAAGTTGTATCGCACCAGGAACAGCGCAAGTTGCAGCCTGAAGTCCGCACGAAAATCGTCGGATATCCCATCGTCTGCCCTTCGCCCTGAACCGAGTAGAAAATCTCGTTAATCTTCACAAGATGGAATCGGGAATGGAATTATAAGGATTAAAGGGTCGAAATAAAATCGCGCGAAGCCCCGGTAATCCTGTATTCCGCGCCCTTCATCGCCTTCACGTCCTTTGCGCCAACGAGGAACATCGCGATGCGCATCTCTTCCAAAGTAAGTTCAACGGCGCGTTTTGCCTCTTCTGTTCCGAGGAGCGCCGGGCGAAGAAATGCCCTTGCGATTCCTGCGGTATCGGCGCCAATTGCCAGGGCCTTTGCGCAATCAAGCCCGTTTGTGATTCCGCCGGATGCGATAATTGGGAGTTTCGGACAGGATTTTCGCACCTCTAAAACGGACGCTGGCGCAGGAATTCCCCAGTTCCAGAAAGTCTTGCCGAGCTTTTTGCGGCTTTCGTCAAGTCTGTAATGTTCAACTGCTGAAAACGATGTTCCGCCGATGCCCGCGACGTCAATGCCTGCAATTTTGGTTTTGCAGAGATTTTTGGCGACTGCACCCGATATGCCCGCGCCCGTCTCTTTTACAACAACCGGAATGCCGATTGATTTCGCCAAATCTGAAATCGCAAGAAGTGCGCCTTTTGCCTTTGTTTCTCCTTCGGGCTGTATTGCTTCCTGTAGAAAATTCAAATGGATTGCAAGGCAGTTCGCGCCAATCATTTCTATTGCCTTGTTTGCCATCTCCTCTGCCTTTTTGCCCCATTCAAGAATCTGGGGCGCGCCAATGTTTGCGATGCGCAAGGGGACGTCATATTCCTTGACAATCGAGTAAGTTCCCGCGAGTTCTGGATGTGCAAGCGCCGCCCTCTGGGAGCCGACGCCAAGCCCGATCTGGAATTCCGCGGCAGCCGCGGCAAGATTCTCGTTGATTTTCTTTGCGCCTGAAAACCCGCCGGTCATTGCCGAAATTATAATGGGGGCGCCAAGTTTTACGCCGAGGAATTTCGACGAAAGCGAGATTTTGCCCTTGTCCAGTTCCGGAAGCGCATTGTGAACCAAAAAAACGTCGTTCCAGAAATTGTAATCGGAGGAAACATGTTTTTCCGCGCAAATGTCTATGTGTTCAGACTTGCGCTTCTCGACCATTGACATCAGTTAAACATCCAATATGGAATTAAATAGATATTCAGCAAATCAAAACACGAGAAAAAAATCGAAAAATGAGAGATTAACTATAAATGACATCAATTGTCAGAGTGTAATCGCACTGCAGATCCGGAACGCCGAGGTAAACATCAGCAGTCCATTTCCCGGATTTGGCTTTCGCGATATCCTCTTGACTGATTTCTATTGTCACGGCGTCGCCGTTTGAAGCATCAGATGCCAATTCGTTTCCTTTGGGATCTGTAACTTTAATGCACGTTCCGGTTACTCCCGGCAAAGCAGTAGCAGTGAGCACAAGTACAATCTTCTTTGCGATGTTCTGAACAGGGAATGTGTAAATGTCATCGCCCTGCACCGCATCAACTACGAGAATCGTATTGGAATATTCCTGATGATAATTCTCCGGAACTGTTTCATTTCCATCTGTCGCGTTTCCGCTAGTGGCGTTTCCAGTTGAATTTCCTCCAGTCGAGCCACTATCGGGCATTCCGCCGTCTGCGCCATTTTCATCAGTTGTTCCATTTCCGCTCGTCTTCTCTCCGCCGACGCAGCCGCTGAATGCGGTTGCAAGCAGGAGTCCTATTACGAATATCGCAAGAATGCTTTTCATGGCAATCTAATAGTGGATTCAAAAAACGCTTAAATGTCTTGTTGTCTATCTCTGGATCTCAGATGCAAACCATAAAATTGACTCAACAGATTCCAGATTTGTGGGCCAAAAACTTGAACAAGCCGTCGGAAAAGGGATTGACAAAGTCGGCGGCAAGGTTCTCTCAAACAACGTATTCAAAGGGCTGTTCACCAAAATCCGCTTCAGCAAATTCGGCCAGGCGTTCGAGCGCAGGATGTACCGGCTTTACGAGAGGCGGCTTCTTGGCGAAGTCAAATCTCAGCCGGTTCCCAAGCACATAGCGATAATAATGGACGGCAACCGCCGCTTTGCAAAGAAACTAGGCATAGAAACCACCGAAGGCCACAGGATGGGAAGGGACAAACTAGACGACGTCGTGGACTGGTGTCTCGAAACCGGCGTCAAGATTCTAACGGTTTATGCGTTTTCAACAGAGAATTTCAAGCGCGGCGACAAGGAAGTGAACACGCTCATGCACATGTTCGCCGAGAATTTCCGCAAGATGGCAGACGACGCGCGCGTCCACAAGAATCGCGTCCACGTGAGCGCCATTGGCCGGCTGGAAATGCTTCCGGACGACGTTCGAGACGCAATAAAATATGCGCAGGAAAAGACCAAGGATTATTCAGATCATTATTACAATGTTGCCGTTGCGTATGGCGGACGCGCCGAGATAGTCGACGCGATAAAGTGTATTGCAAAAGACGTGAAGAACGGCAAGCTGGA
>JAQUQK010000151.1 GCA_028716125.1 Thermoplasmatota archaeon
GCCGGTACGACAATCCAGAAAATGGCAATTCCCCCGAGCATCGACCTGACGCTTGCGCAGGTTAAGGAACTAATCTCGGATCCTTTAGTGATGCTTCTTCTTGCTGGAATCGGAATCACGTTTCTTTCGACGTGCCTTGTTGCCATCTCTTTCAGATTCGGGCGCTCCAACATCTTGTTCTCGATGATGGGCGGCACGTGCTCTGCAGGGCTTGTCCTGCTTCCGTTTTTATTTCTGGGCGAAAGCATTACTGCGCCGACATTTGTAGGAATGCTGCTCATAGTTGCAGGCGTCGCATTTATGGGCGTGAAATTCCCAAGCAAAACCGGGAAGCAGAAGCAGGAATGCAAAGGCAGTGCTGTGCCGAGGAAATAAATCCGATGATTTGATTCAGGAATGATAAGATGCAGCAGACAAGCCACTTGCGCCGCTTTGTAATTGTTGGCCACAATGCGACGACCGCAGGAACGTTTTCCCTAAATGATCTTGCAGGCGCTACAGGAAGGCTCGACGTGCTTTTGCGCTGCGTAAATTCAGCGCTTTTCACATCCCATGGAATCCGCCAGGACACGGAAGTCAGATTGCTTTTGCTGGGCCAGCCGAATGCGCCAAAGACAATCACGCTTAAAGGACGGGAAATCAAACACCTTAATCCCGATGAGCGCAGCACCGCCGCGCTGCTCAAGGAAGCACTCAACAAGCCAATATTTGGAAATTCCGTAGGCGCAGGTCCGGGAATAAGCGTTTCGCGCGCAATATTCAAGGACATTCTGGCAGATGCCGCAAAAGACTCCAAACTAATTGCGCTGAAAGAAGATGGAACTGACATTCGCGCCGCAGGACTTGCGCCGCCACTTACATTTTTCCTTAGCGACAACCGCGACTTTTCAGACGACGAATTGCAAGCGTTAAAGGACGCTGGCGCAACTTTCATTTCACTTGGTCCCAAATCGCTTCTCGCGAGCCACTGCGTAGTGATTGCGCACAATGAAATTGACCGCACTCAAATATTATAGCCCGAAAATTGATTCCCTCTTATGGACTTCCGATTCCGCGACAGGGAAACCGCCGACAAGATTGTGAAAGAGCTAAAGGAAATGAAGCTCAACATAACACTGATGCACGTCTGCGGAACCCACCAGGCAGCGCTTGTGGAATATGGACTGGATGCGCTTTTCAAGGAATGCGGCGTTAACATACGCCAGGGCCCCGGATGCCCTGTATGCGTGACTACGCCCCTCGAAATTGAGGAAGGAATAGAGCTGGCGCGAAAAGGCAAGACCGTCGCTACGTTTGGCGACATGGCGAAGGCGCCGGGAACGCGCGGCTCACTTTTGGATGCAAAAATGGAAGGCTGCGACGTGCACGTGATATATAGTATAGACGATGCCGTGAAACTGGCTGTGGCAAATCCCCAAAAAGAGGTTGTATTCATGGCCGTCGGCTTTGAAACCACTGCGCCGTCAACCGCAGTCACGCTTCTCAGCAATCCGCCGGAAAATTTTTCGATCCTGAATTGCCACCGCTACGTCCCGCCGGCGCTGAAAGCAGTCATAGAGATGGGTGAAATCCGCGTTCACGGCCTCATCGAGCCCGGCCATGTCAGCACCATACTTGGAACAAAGACATACGAATTCCTGTCGCGCGACTACCATGTGCCGCAGGTAATTGCGGGCTTTGAACCGCTTGACCTTCTCATGGGCGTTTACCTTCTTGCCCGCCAGATAAAGGAAGGGCGCGCCGAAGTGGAGAATGAATACGGGCGGCTTGTGAAGCCCGAAGGCAACCCGAAGGCATTGAAGATACTGGACGAAGTATTCGAGCACGGCGACGTGGAATGGCGCGGCTTCCCGGTGATAAAGGACTCGGCCATGATTCTTAAAAAGAAATTTGAGAAATATGATGCAAGGAAGAAATTCGAGAGCGACCTGAAAGAGGTGCATTCCAGGAAATTCGAATGCCCGAAAGGATGCAAGTGCGGCGAAGTGCTGCGCGGCCTGCTAGATCCCAAGGACTGTGCGCTTTTCGGAACTGTTTGCACACCCCAGACGCCGATAGGCCCCTGCATGGTCACATTCGAAGGCGGATGCAACATAGAATACAGATACAATGCGAAGAAGCGCTAAAGTTTAGGCGCGAGCAATTGCAAAGCTTTTTCTTTTTCTATTCCAATAATTTCAACTGATTTCTCGCGCGACTTTGCGCCACCAATAATTGAAACTGCGCTTTCCGGCACTCCAAAAAACTGCGCAACCAGTTCAACGACCTCCGCATTCGCCTCGCCCTTTTCCGGAAGCGCCTTGACTCTTATTTCAACCGCCTTGCGCCATTCGTCATACCCCGCCGGAAAAATCGGCTTTTTGGCGTTTGGAGTGACTTTGAGCGAGAGGACGATGCCGTTTTTGGAGGTGCGGATTGCGTCGGAGAGCGGCATTTTTCACCTGCGCTTTTTGTATGCTACTATTGATGCCAGAGCAATTGCCGTGGCAAGGACGGCGATTTCAAATCCGGGAATAAATGATTTTTGCTTCTCCTCAAATTGGTAATCCTGCGGTATGCTCACCCAGGTGTATGCCGAGAGCGCCCCTTCGCCGTCAGAATTCACTGCGGAAACCCAATAGTAATATGTTTTTCCCGCCGAAATATTCGTGTCGGAATATGAATTTTTATCCGATGTTCCCAGAACGGTTCTCGCGTCGGATGAGTCTACTGCTCGGTATATCTTGTAGTTCAATATCGCTTTGCCGTTGTCGCTTGGGACATTCCAGGCAAGTTGCATCGAATGATCCGAAACCGATGCTGTGAGACCTGTGATCTTAGACGGCACTTTTGCGCCAGTGACTGCAGAAACGGTTATTGTTTTGTTGCAGTACCCTTTAGCACCTTCGTTATCTTGAACTGCAAGCCGCACAGTGTAGTCTCCGGCAGCCGAAAACTTATGCGTTGGATTCTTCGCCGTCGAAGTGGTGCCGTCGCCAAAATTCCAGTTCCAAGATACTATGGTGCCATCGGAATCCACAGAAGAATCGGTGAATTGAATCGTGGTTGCAGTAGTGGCGCTCGAAGGCGAGTAAGTGAAGGATGCTTGCGGAGGAGCGTTTTGGGCATAGATCACGCCAGGATTCAAAACAAGATGCCCATCCTTTTCGCCGACTCTTGAAGAGTTTGCCGCAGTGTCTACGCTTGCGGATGGGTGAAGCAGCATGTAATGCGCAGCTGCAACGGCTTTTGTTGCATTTATCAGGCCGTGGCCTGCCGCAAATCCGCTATCCGCATAAGTTCCGAAATTCTGGTCCGCGGTTTTGTTTATGATTTCCATCACTTGCGCTGGAGTCAGGTTTGGATTTACCTCGAACATTAGCGCTACCACGCCGGAAACGTGCGGGCAGGCCATTGAAGTGCCGTCGGACTGAACATAGCCATTTACAACAGGCAGTATCACTCCGCTGAACACGTTCATGTAAATTCCGGTAGTTGCGGCACAGGACCATATTCCCACTCCGGGAGCAGTTATGTCGGGCCATGTAGAGGAATCGCTCTTTGAGCCGCGTGAACTGAAATCTGCCATCGAGCTTCCGCTTTTCTGGCACGCTGCCACGCTTATAACATAAGGATTCTTCGATTCACTGCCAGTCATATCCGATGATCCATCGCCGCCATCATTCCCTGCTGCGAATACAACCACAACTCCCTTTTCGTAAAGCTGCTGATATACGGGGCTTGTATCAACTGTTCCGGATGCTCCCCAGCTACACGAGACGATCTTGATGTTATATGAATCTGCGTTGGAGTTGACCCAGTTAAGGCCCTCGGTGGCGAATGGAACCCTATCCACATCCCCGCATCCAAGCCCGATCAGATCGCATCCTAAGGCGACGCCCTTGTATTTTCCATCGGATTTTTCTCCGGTCGCGCCTATAATTCCGGCGCAATGCGTCCCGTGTCCGCAGGTGGTATCGGTATTCTGAGTTTCGATCCATGTGACAGCTGCATTTTTCGCATTATACACTACATGAGTATCATCCAAATCGGGGTGAGTGCCATCGATTCCTGTATCTACAACAGCTGCACGAACTCCCTTCCCAGTCACACCCTGATGCACGTTCCCCTGCACGTCTACCCATTCCGCGGTCCAAAGCCCGCGCGCATGGATCGTATCTACTGATTTGTCGAGGGCGCTTGCCGTTGGGACAGCCAGAGGCGCGAAAATCATGGAAAATGCGATGGCGGCAACCAGCACAATAATGCGCTTTTGCATAAATATGTTAATGAAAAGAAAGAATATATGTGTTATTTAGCAACCTTTAGCATATCCTCGGCACCGGGTCGCCCATCGGCGGCTCGATTATGCGCTTTCCGCCGACTACTGTTTCCATCATCACGACAGGGTGGCGCTCTACAGCAACAGCTTTGCCGATTATTTGCGCATCTTTTCCCTTTTCGGTGCTTTTCAGCGCCGCAAGGACTTTTTCCGCCATTTCAGGAATAACGCCAATTACGAGTTTTCCCTCGTTGCCGACCTGAAGTGGGTCGATGCCAAGCATTTCGCAGGCGGCGCGAACGCCTTCTTTCATCGGGATTTTTTCCTCAAGGACGTTTATTTGCACTTTAGATTTCTCCGCCCATTCGTTGAGCGTGTTTGCAAG
>JAQUQK010000152.1 GCA_028716125.1 Thermoplasmatota archaeon
GGGCGCGAATTTCTGAACCTTTGTGCCTCCATTCGCGGCAATGGCAGGGAAAAGATAAATTCACTGGCTGAGAAATTCGGCGTTGCGGACAAACTTGACGAGCAGATTTGCACATATTCAAAGGGAACCGCCCAGAAAATCGGTTTGATACAAGCGCTTATGCACGAGCCGCCTGCGCTCGTCCTTGATGAGCCGTTCACCGGACTTGACATACCTTCGAGGGTTGCGCTAAAGGAATTGCTTCGCGAGCGGGCGAAGGCAGGATGCGCAATCATCGTTTCGGTCCATGAGCCGGAAACCGCGCAGGAGTTGTGCGCCAGAATTGGAATCATGAAGAACGGAAAGTTGGCGCTATGTGGCTCGCCTTCTGCCGTAATTCGGACTGCTGGCGCAAGCAATCTGGAATCGGCGTTTATGCATGTGGTTGGTTGAAATGTTCGAAATCTTCGGCGCAGACCTGAAATCGGCATCCCGCGCGTTTGGGGCGAAAGCGGGCAGGTATGTCAAGATCGTTTCCCACATCTACATCCTGCAGGCTCTGATGCTCGACATCATAATAATGATGGTAATCTTCTCGCGCTCCGACTTTACAATTTCACAAATTCCGCAGGAAGTCTCGCTTGCAATGTTTGCTCTCTCGGCATTTGGCATTTCCTGGGCCTTGTGGTCGCGCAAGTTCTTTTTAGCGCCGGAAAATCCGATAATTCTCTCGATGCCGATTGGCAGGACAATGCTTGTTTTCGAAAGGATGCTTGGCGTGTTTTCAATATCCGCGGTTATTTCCGTGCCCATTTTTCTCGCGCTTTTCATTCTGTCAGAAAAGGCGGAGCCATTACACTATCTCCAATACGCCGCCGCTTTTGTAATCTGCGTGCCAATTGGAATCCTTGCATCGTCGGCTGCGCATTCGCTTAATCTCGGCAAAATTACATCATGGGATAAATCAAAATCGCGCGCCAGTTCGTCAATGCTTGGCAAGGAACTTTCTTTCCTGACCGGCGAAAGCCTCGGGCTTGCGTATTCAGTTGCGCCCCTGCTTGCGGCAGCCATTTTCACATTCGTGATAAAATCCGAAAATCCCTTGCCTGCGATAATTGCAGGAACCGCAATCCAGTCCGGCCTTCTTGCGCTTTCAAGCGTGGGAATGGAGGGAAGGCGCCTCTGGCTGTACAGGAGCGCGCCAGTAGAAGGAAGGAAAATCGCGTTTGCAAAAGGTTTGGCAGTGATTTCACTTTCAATCCCGACGGCAATCGCTGTTGCCATATTCGCTTGCACTTTTGGCAAAGCATCTATTGAAGAATGGTTATTCTGTCTGATAACCGCCCCTTCGCTTGCGCTCATTTTTGCGGCAAACGGCCTATGGATCGGTTCGGGGATGCCAAACCTCGACGAGGCGCTGTATGGTCTTCCAGATTCGGCAGGCTTTCTAATTTGGGGCCTTACAACCGTGGTTCTTACGGTATTCTACATAGGAGTTCCGGAATTCGCGGGATGGATTTCTTTCCTTCTTGGGGCAAGCCCAGCAATTGCAAAAATCCCAGTTGCCATGCTTCTTCTCGCTGGCGCAGTCGTGATATTCAGGGAAGGCGCGAATTCGGCTGGAAAATACATAGACGGAATAGAGGAAGAGGAGTACAGGTAACGAAAGCATATTAAAAATCCAGCGGATGCAAGAACGATAGCATGGTTTCGGATGCCGATTTTAAGGGCAGGCACGTAGTTTCAATAAAGGACTTTTCAAACGAAGAGATAATGCACGTTCTTGACACCGCCGACAAGCTGATGCCTTTTGCAAGAAATGGCAACAAGATGCTGGATGGCAAGATAATCGCAACCCTGTTCTATGAGCCAAGCACGCGCACGCGCTTCTCGTTCGAATGCGCAATGGAGCGCCTCGGCGGCTCAATACTTTCGTTCTCAGAGCCAAAATCCACTTCAGTCGCGAAGGGCGAAACACTTGCAGACACCATACGCACAATTGCATGTTACTCCGATGTTATCGTCCTTCGCCACCCGCAGGAAGGAGCGGCGCGCCTCGCATCCCAGTTCTCATCAGTCCCAATTCTTAATGCGGGCGATGGTGCAGGCCAGCATCCCACCCAGACGCTTCTCGACCTTTTCACAATCCGCAAGCACAAGAAGGAAATCAAGGGCAAGACGGTTGCGCTTGTTGGCGACCTGAAATACGGGCGCACCACTCACTCCCTCGCATACGCCCTGTCCAGGCTTGGCGCAAACCTGATGTTCGTTTCACCGCCGACCCTCCAGATGCCAAAAGAAGTACTTGGCGAGGTGCGCAAGCATGGAATCGAGCCCAAGATTACTTCAAACATCGAGGAAGCAGTAAAGGAAGCGGACGTTCTTTACGTCACGCGCATTCAGAAAGAGCGCTTCCCGGACCCGGAAGAATACGCAAAGGTCGCTGGCGTTTACCGTGTCGACAAGGCGCTTCTGGAAAAGGCAAAGCCCGGAATGATCGTGATGCATCCGCTCCCGCGCGTTGACGAAATATCTGCGGACGTTGACAGCCTTCCAAGTGCGATTTACTTCGAGCAGGCATTCAACGGCGTGGCCGTGAGAATGGCGCTCCTTAAGCTGATACTCGGGTGATAATCTGGCATCAGTCCACATATTCATGGGAAGCAAGTCCGACCTTCCGGTGGCCCAAAAGGCAGTTGACATTCTGAAGAAATTCGGCGTGAAATACGCAGTGGACGTCGCATCCGCGCACCGCACTCCCCACAGGGTCGAGGAACTTGTGAAAAAATCCGAAGCAGACGTTTTCATAGCGATTGCAGGTCTTTCTGCGGCGCTTCCGGGCGTAGTTGCATCTCACACAATGAAACCAGTTATCGGTGTCCCGGTCAGCGGCGCAGTCAACATGGATGCGCTTTTGTCAATCGTCCAGATGCCCCCCGGAATTCCCGTTGCAGCCGTAGGTCTTGACCGCGGCGACAATGCGGCGCTTCTTGCCATTGAAATAATGAGCGCATGCGACATCGCGCTCTTCGAGAAAATGAAGAAATACCGCGAGGAAATGGCGGCAAAAGTGGCGGAAGACCAGAAATCAGTTCAAATTTAATTTTAAGGTATTGTGATATACATGGCATTCAAGCCCGAGAAATTCATAGAGGAAAAAATTGCCGAATTAAAAGAGCAAGTAAAAGGGAAAGCGCTGATTGCCTGCTCCGGCGGAGTAGATTCTACGGTTGCCGCAGTTCTTGTAAATAGAGCGGTTGGCGACAAGCTCATTTCGTTCTTCGTAGACACTGGATATATGAGAAAGAACGAGCCCCAGCAGATAAAGGAAATGCTCCAGGACAAAGGATTGAACCTGCACTTCATAGATGCGCGCGAGGAATTCTACGGCGCGCTCAAGGGCATCGAGGACCCTGAAAAGAAGCGCAAGATAATCGGCGAAAAATTCATCCGCATTTTCGAGCGCGAAGCGAACAAGGTCAATGCAGACTATCTCGTCCAGGGAACAATCGCGCCAGACTGGATAGAATCCGGCGGCGGCCTTCGCGACACGATAAAATCACACCACAACGTCGGCGGCCTTCCAAAGGACATGAAGATGAAGCTCGTCGAGCCGCTCCGCGACCTTTACAAGGACGAGGTGCGCAAGGTGGCAAGGGCGCTTGGCGTGCCAGTGGCAGAGCGCCAGCCGTTCCCAGGTCCCGGCCTGGCAATACGCATCATGGGCGAGGCAACTCCAGAGCGCGCAGACATCGTGCGCGAGGCATGCTTCATAGTCGAGGATGAAATAGACAAGGCAGTTGCGAACAAGGAAATTGAGCGCCCCTGGCAATATTTCGCAGTCCTGCTTCCAGTCCGCACAGTTGGAGTTCACGGCGACGTCCGCGCCTACGGCAACACGATTGCAGTCCGCGCAGTTTCAAGCCTCGATGCGATGAGCGCAGACTATTCCAAGATGCCGCATGAGGTTCTTGACCGCATCTCGATACGCATAACAAACGAGCTGAAGTCGAAAGTGAACCGCGTAGTCTACGACATAACCAACAAGCCGCCGGCAACTGTGGAATGGGAGTAAAATTCCCATAATCTCTCTTTCAATTAATTTTTTCCGCCAATATTTTAAAAACAGCAATCAATCCATATTTGGTGATTGGTTGCCCGCGCTCGAACTAAAGACAGTGAAAATCGAAAAGCCGGAAGACATGAATTTCATACTTGGCCAGACGCATTTCATAAAGTCAGTTGAAGATATTTACGAGGCAATTATGAACAGCGTTCCCGGCGCAAAATTCGGCATCGGATTCTGCGAAGCTTCGGGCGATTGCCTTGTTCGGGTTGAAGGAAACGACGAAGAGTTGAAGGAACTGGCAAAGAAAAACGCGCTTGCGATCGGCGCAGGTCATTCGTTCATTGTCTTCATGCGCAACTGCTATCCGATAAACATCCTGAACGCAATAAAGAGCCTGCCTGAGGTTTGCGGAATATTCTGTGCAAGCGCAAATCCGGTCGACGTAGTGATTGCCGAGAACGGGCAGGGGCGCGGCATAATGGGCGTGATTGATGGCTTCGTGCCAAAAGGCATCGAGGATGCGAAAAATGCTCAATGCAGGAAAGAATTTTTGAGAAAAATCGGGTACAAGCTCGGCTGAAAAT
>JAQUQK010000153.1 GCA_028716125.1 Thermoplasmatota archaeon
GGATATGCAGGATATTATCTCGTGCGCAAGAATTTCACGCTTGCAATCCCATATCTCATCGACCGCGGCTTCAACACCGCCGAGCTTGGCATAGTCGCGGCCGCGCTTTCAATCGCATACGGAATAAGCAAATTCGTGATGGGCAACGTTTCCGACAGATGCAATCCGCGCTATTTCCTTGCAACCGGCCTGATACTTTCAGGCATAATAAATTTCTTTTTTGGCTATGCATCTACAATATTTGTGATGTTCGTCCTGATGCTTGCAAACGGCTGGGTCCAGGGAATGGGCTGGCCGCCCTGCGGCAGGACGCTTGCGCACTGGTTCTCCGACAAGGAGCGCGGCACCAAGATGTCCATCTGGAACACTGCCCATAATTTGGGCGGCGGGATAGTTGCGCCTCTTGCCACGCTTGGCATTCTGCTGTTCGCCGACTGGATGAGCATATTTTATTTTCCCGCGGTCATAGCGGTCGTGATTGGCCTGCTCATCCTGATTTTTGGCAGGGACACCCCGCAGTCGGTGGGGCTTCCGCCAATCGAGGAACACAAAAACGACTACCCATGCGTATGTGTGGAGGACAGGGAAAAGGAGCTTTCGGCAAAGGAAATATTGTTCAACCACGTTCTTTGCAACAAATGGCTCTGGTTCATAGCAATAGCAAACGTTTTCGTCTATCTTGTCCGCTACGGCGTGGTGGACTGGGTGCCGCTGTATCTCACAAAAGTGAAAGGGTTCAGCAATGAGGATTCCCGATGGGCTTTCTTCTTCTTCGAATACGCCGCAATACCGGGCACAATTCTCGTCGGCTGGATAAGCGACCGTTTCTTCCACGGGAGGAGGGCGCCAATAGCCATAATCTGCATGGTCGGAGTAACGATTTCCGCAATAGTCTATTGGTTCAGCGACAGCGTCCTTATTACAAATCTTTCAGTTTCGGCAATAGGCTTCCTGATATATGGTCCAGTTATGCTCATAGGCGTAAGCGCCCTCGACATGGTCCCAAAGAAGGCGGCGGGAACTGCGGCGGGTTTTACTGGCCTTTTCGGATACTTTTTTGGCGCAGTGATGGCGGATGCCCTCATCGGGATAATAGTGAATTCAAGCGGCTGGAACGGATGGTTTGCGCTGATAATGGCGTCATGCGTACTGTCGATATTCTTCCTTGCGCTCACATGGAACGTCCACGATAGGTCTAAGGACAATGCGCCAGCAAGGGCCATAAAAATCGCAAGGCTGAAAAATCCTCCGGCAACGAGTCCGACGAAGGCAGAAAAATAAAAGAAATAACCTGTTCAGATGCGCGGCATAAGCCAGCCATAAATGTCATTCATAACCCTGACTTTTCCGCCGTGGAACCATTCAGGCTCATTTAGCACTTCGTGGTAAAATCCGTCATATGTGATGAATTTCTTGTCCTGTATGCTCAGATTTTCGTAGAATGCCATGGTGTCGTTATGATTAACCAATTGGTCGTCGCTTCCGTGGACGAAAAGGCAGGGCGCCGAAATCTGGCCGATGTTCTCTTGGTCGTATGCCTCCAGTTGGCCCATTTCCGCAACCATCCTTACTTTCATCTGGCCGTGGCAGACCATCGGGTCGTTATCGTAGGCTTTTGTATTGTTCTCGTCATGGTTCAGGCTGCTACCTGAAAGCCCGACCGGAACGGCATAATCGGAAAGAAGCGGCTCGGCAACGTCTATTAGAGGTCTTGCGCCATCGAGAATTTGGGTCTGCGGCCCGCTACTGCCCACCATCGCGCCAGAAAGGACGTAGGCAACCATGTCATTTGGATATTTCTCAGCATATCCTGCCGCGATTCCTCCGCCCATGCTGTGGCCGAGCATGAAATATTTCTTGTCGCCTTCAATGGGCTTCACCATTTTTGAAAAAGTATGAAGGTCTTCAATCCAGTAATTATAATCCTCGCAGTTCCAGCGCGGGCCGGAAGAGTGGCCGTGCCCCCTGTGGTCCAGCGCGTAGCAGGAAATTCCGTGGGCGCAGAAATTGCGTGCAACCCAGTCATAGCGTCCGCAATGTTCGCCGTATCCGTGTACGATTATCACTATCGCAATCGGGTTTTCGACCTTCCAGTAGCGGTAATATATGCTGGCGTTTTCCTGCCCAACAAAGAAGCCATCTCCCGTTATGACCGCCGATTCGTCTTTTCCGCCAACAAGCGATTTCAGGGATTCAAGCGGATTTTGCAAATCCACGCAGCCGGAAAATGCAGTTGCGATCATCAAACCAACAGCAAGGCACGCCAGTATTGCCACTTTCCTCATATCGGACACCTAAGTATGCAAGTATCCAGAGAGAATAAATAAGTTTGCCACAGGCTCCAGCTAAATTCTTGGCAAAATCCAGTCATCGATGTTTTTTAACACGCGCCCCTTTCCGCCTTCAAACGCATTCGGCTCGTTCAGTATCTCGTGGTAGAAGCTGCCGTATTTTATGAATTTCTTGTCAGCAGATCCGATCTTTCTGAAAAATTCCCCGACAGATTTCGGGTCGATGAGCGCATCATCACTGCCCTGAAGCACAAGGCAAGGCGTCTTTAGCAACGGTGCATTCTTGTTCAGCCAGAGTGCATTCGAGCCAATCGCGAGCGCCATTCTCGCCTTGATTCCGTCGTGGCAGACCAGCGGGTCGTTCGCGTACGCATCCACGTTCGCCTTTTCGTGGTTCAGCGCCAGTGGGTCGATCGGCGGTGCCATTTTGACGCCAGGCGCAATCGCCGAAAGCGCACGAAGGACAAAAACAAGGAATTTTAATTTTCCAGTGGAATATCCGACAAGCCCCACCGATGGGCCGGAAACCACAAGCGCCCGCATTTCGCCTGGATGGACTATGTTGTATTTCAGAGCAATTTCCCCGCCAAGGCTATGCCCGAGCATGAAGCAGTTCTTTGCAAGCTCGGGATTTTCTCCCTTGACCGACCTTACAAAATTGTGCAAATCCTCAACAAAATAGTCAAATTTCTCCACATTCCAGCGCGGCCCCTCCGACTTGCCATGCCCGCGATGGTCTACTGCGTAGCAGTTGAAGCCCAGCGAGCAAAAGTGGCGCGCAACATAATCGTAGCGCCCGCTGTGCTCCCCTACGCCGTGGACTATTAACAGAGTTGCCCTTGGGCTTTCTATTTCCCAGAACCTGCAGTAAAGAGAAGCGTCGCGCGTTCCAATAATGTGCCAATCGCCGGTTGAAATCCTGCCGAGTTTTGCGCCAGTGTCCAAAATAACGCCTCAAACGGAAATACGAAAGACGGGATAAATAGGTTTGCAAAAATGAAAATTAGAGAATTACAGATAAATCTCGCCTGAAACCCTTGGAACCATTGCCATGAGAACGGACTGTTCAGTCAGGCGCGTCCTTGTCATCAGGCCCTTTGAAAGATAGCCGATTGCGCCCTGCTTCTTGCCGATGTCCTCGATTCCCGTGGCTTCGCGAATCGCATCGCTGATCGTTACGTGCTTGCGCTTCCCCCCGATGACCTTTTCGATGACTTTTGGCGGGTAATAGAAGCCGGAGCCGTGGCCGAATGTCACGCGCCCCAATTTGTCCACAATGACGCAATACTGGACGTCCATGTATTGCTGCATGTGCTCGTTCCAGATTAGCCCTGCCTCGATTCCCACACCGTAATCGCCCTCTGCTACTGCAACCCTTGCGCGGTTCTCTGCGCCCTTGATTGTGTCGCGCCCAAACGGCTGCGGGGAGACGCCAGTCTCGCCCTCAATTCCAACAATCTTTACGCGTGTTCCCTTGGAAATTCGGCGGAAGACCTGGCGCACCGCCTTAATCTTCACTTCATTTTTTGAGCCGACGTTCACGACGATGGTCTTCAGGCGCTTCCCGTTCTCGTCAATGTCCCCGAGCCAGATGCGAGTGCCGGAAATTGGCATCAAGTCCTCGGCGAGAACGTAGTCGATGCTTACGATTTTTAGCGGCTTTAGGCTGTTCTTCTTCCTTTCCTCATTGACTTTCTCGGCGCTTTCCTCGGTTCCGGGAGATGCGATTATCGCGTCAAAATCGCCTGTTGCCGCAGGCCCGTATATGTCGTCTATCTCCTCGATGTTCACGGGTTTTTCAGGATAGTTTTCGTGAACCCATTTCAAGAGGGCGGCTTTGCGCTCCTCGAAAGGCGCAATCTGCCTCCTGCGGTTGCCGGATGCAAGCCTGTCTGAAGTAACGCCTATGAAGACGTAGCCACCAATCTCAAACGCTTTGGATATGAGCGCCTTGTGCCCCTTGTGCAGCGGGGAAAAAGTTCCGCCAAGACACACTTTCATTTTGGATTCACCTTAATTTAATTACGACTCAATCAACCACTCAGACTGCCCGTCACTCATCATATTATTTCAGATGGTTGATCTGTCATCATCGTGGCATAAAAGGAATGAGTTGGCGGGATATAGGTTTTGGCGACGGGCGTATTTAAAAGCTTAAAATGAAGAAAAAGCGCCAAAACCTTAGCTCACTTTGGGTAATTCTCCCAGTATGCAACCCGGAGGGCGTATTCCTGTTTCATGTATTCCGCATTTAGTCCCTTATCCGGCGCTTCCATCTCGCCAAGCGCTATCTTGACAGCAGTATCGACGATTTC
>JAQUQK010000154.1 GCA_028716125.1 Thermoplasmatota archaeon
ACCGTGCGGCACCCGGGATACGTGCCGAAACTACGCACAATGGGCGAATCGTTCGAGGCGGACGTCCCGTTTGACATACGCTATATCATAGACAAGCGCCTTACGCCGATGGGATGGGCAAAAATTTCAGGAAATGAAATAGAAATCGACGAAAAGAAATATTTCGACATAGAGTCCATAGAGCCAATTGCAAGGGAAGAATTCGCGCCCCTGAAAGTGATGGCCTTCGACATAGAAAGCTATCAGAAGAACGGCACCGACTTCATGGTCATAATGGGCGTAGGCACGAATTTTGGAACGATAGCCCAGTTCTCGGCAGAACCAGCAGACCGCGGCAAAAATGCGGATAAAAAAGTCGTAGAGCAGTTCGTAAAATTCGTTAAGGACGAAGACCCGGACATAATCGTGACATACAACGGCGACGCATTCGACTGGCCCTATCTGCAGGAAAGAGCAGAGGAATCAAATTTGCGCGTGAACGTTGGCAGGGACGGCTCTGAGCCGATAAGTCACAAGGGCGCAATTCCCAGAATCAGCGTTACAGGACGTGCAAATGTCGACCTTTACCGCGTTGTGGAAAGAGATCTCGGCGAGATAAAAGTAAAGACACTCAAACTCGTCTCTGAAGCGCTCGGTGTGATGCGCACCGACGAAAGGGTGATGATACCCCACGAGCAGCTTTTCAATTACTGGGAATCTGAGGAGAAGCGCAAACTGCTTTTGCAGTACAACAAGGACGATGTAGTTTCCACTATTGGCGTCGCTGAAAAACTTCTGCCGCTCCAGTACGAACTTGCAAAAATGGTAAAACAGCCGCTTGACGAAGTAACTAAAATGGGCAGGGGACGGCAGGTTGACTGGTTCCTGATAAACGAAGCGGCAAGAACCGGCGAAATCTCACCGAACAAGCACGAATATAGCGGAGACGAAGGCGCGGTGGAAGGCGGATTTGTACTTCAGCCGAAGCCCGGGCTTCACGAAAACGTTTCCTCTCTCGATTTCGGCGCAATGTATCCGAGCATAATGATAGGATATAACATATCGCCCGACACTCTTATTTTGTCAAAGGAAAAACAAGCGCAGGAAGAATACAACGAGGCGCCCGAGGTTGGGCACAAATTCAGGAAACAGCCGGATGGATTCTTTAAGCGCATCCTACAAGAGCTAATCACAAAGCGCTTCGAGATGAAGCGCAAGCTTAAGACAATGCCAGTGGGCCCGGAACGCGAATTGCTGGACATAAGGCAAAAGACGATTAAAATTCTCACAAACAGCTTCTACGGCTACATGGGCTGGCTTGGCGCACGCTGGTATCGAAAGGAATGCGCCGAGGCAACAACCGCCTGGGGGCGCCATCTCATAAAGGAAGTAATGTCCCGAGCGAAGGCGCAAGGAATAGAAGTATACTATGGCGACACCGATTCAGTATTCTGCTCGTATTCCGACAAAATCAAGGAATTTGTCAAACAGATAAACGACGAATTCCCGGTCGACCTTGAATTGCAGGACATTTTCCAGGTCATATTCTTCACGGGTGCAAAGAAGCGCTATGCTGGTCTTACTTCAAAGGGAGAATTGGTCATAAAGGGTCTTGAAGTGCGCCGAGGCGACTGGTGCCAGCTCGCAAAGGACACCCAGCAAAATGTGATAGACATCCTGCTTCGCCAGCGCGACCCTGCGGCGGCGCTCAATTACGTCAAGGATATAGTTAGCCGCCTGCAGCGCGGGAACTTCTCAATAGAGGAACTGACAATTTACAAGAAGATGACTCGCGCCGCATCCAGCTACGAGACAAAGCAGGCGCACGTATCCGCGGTAATGCGCGCGATCGAGCAGGGCGTGGAAATCGAGGAAGGTGGAAAAATTGCGTACGTTGTTCTTGCCGGAAAGGGACTTTTGAACGAAAGGTCAAAGATAGTGGGTGCGCTTAAGCCTGAAGACAAGCTGGACATATCATACTACATCGACAAGCAGATAGTTTCGGCGGCGCTTCGCATTCTGGAATATTTCGGCTACAGCGAAGAGGATTTGAAAGGCAAGCCCAAGCAAGCAGGACTTGACAAGTGGTTTTAGGCGAGTTTTTTCCGTTTTTCGTCAAGTCGCATCCAGATGCCTCTGGCTAATGCAAATCTTTATATTTTAACAACGTCTTTTACGTCTTGGATTTTTATGAAAAAATCTATAGCAGCGATCGTGGCGTTAGGCCTGTTGGCAGCAACGTTTGTGCTGCCGATAAATGCGAGCGGAACGACCGGCTCCGGCACGGTAAAGTACGCAGTTCTGGTTGCAAACTGGGATGACGGTACTGCGGCGGGCGGAGACTATGGGCTCGAGGGACCGAAAGTCGATGTAGTGACTGTCAAGAACTACCTGCTTTCGCACGGGTTCCTTAGCTCCAACATAATAACGCTCACCTGCGGGAAGGCGACGGCTGCGTCAATATCTTCCGCAATACAGAGCGTCGTGGCAAAATGTGATGCAGACGATGAATTCGTGTTCTATTATTCAGGCCACGGCTCATGGCTCATCGAATCCGAAATAGACCTGTTCAATGGGGAATATGTAATGGAAAGTGATTTCGAGAACGCGATGACAGGAATGAAGTCAACCAACGTCTTCATGTGCTTCGATTGCTGCCAATCCGGCGGATTTGCTGGATTCAACCCGATTGGCCCGCACTATGTGGCAATACCGATGTTTGAAGGGCTTGCAAGTGGCGGCTGGATAGTGGTTTCTGCGGCATCCCTCGTTTTCTCGTATGACGGGGCAGACGGCGGAGTGTTCACGAACCTCTTCTGGAGGGACGGGCTTGCAAACGGCGAGGCGGATTACAACCTGTATGCAGGACTAATCGGCGGAACGGGCGAGGACTCGCGCGTCTCGGTCGAGGAAGCGTTCTACTATGCGAAATACGCCCTTGACGTAAGCAACCAGGAATCCCAGCCGATGATGGACGACCAGTACGAAGGCGAATTCTTCATTTAATTCTTCAAAGGCGTGCTCGGCGCTCGTGCGCCGGGCTACGCCGATTTTTTCATTTTTAGAAAAGCCGAGTTGCATTTTTTCATTCGTAAATTTCAAAATATTCCGTTTCCGCAGTTTTGTTGAAATTCTCCAAAACATACTGCACAATCGGATAATCATTGACTGAAAGAGATTTTGGAACCCAGTCCGGCCCGAGGTATATGTTGCCCCAATCGGTCGCCATGAATCTCTGAAGTATTATCGAAACGTTCCCGCGCTGCTCGGAAAGATTTTTCTTTGCCCTTTCAAGAAGCGGTCCGTTTCCAAGCTCGATCCACTGTGGCCAATCTATGCAAAACGGATTTGGCTGCGGGTCTTTGACCCAGTTTGCCGTGCAATCGGGTATTATGCAGTATTTTTTTCCCTGCGAGCTTACCATGCCCTTCGCATCTTCAAGATCCAGCAATATGGAATAGGTGACGCCGTTTGTTTTTATCATTTCGGCGCCCGGGAAAACGCCGCCAAGTTCGCGGTCCAGTTTCGATGCAGGCATTTCGCAGTAAATGTTGTTTTCACGCACGAAAGCAAAAACGGCAGCAGAAAACACAAGAAGAAGCGCAATTGAAACCGCGGCAGCTATTTTTGGCAAATTAGAGAAACGGCGGGACTTTGCCGGTTCAGACGATTTGATTCTCAAAAACGCGAAAATGGACAGGCCGGTGCAAAGCGGGCCAAGCATCAGGCAAGGCGAATTTATTCCGATCGAGATGGAGCCGCACCAGGCAATTGCCAGCGCAATTGCGAAAGCCGCGAGCGGATCCGACATCTTTTTCATTGCAATGCTTTTTACAAGAAGAACAACTGCCAATCCTGCGGCAATTCCAAAAGCAAGAAAAGTCCAGTCGTAGAACAAAACCGGATTTTCAGTCTTGGCCGAATCAAGGAGCCCGAATGCGAAGAAAAACTGTGCGGACACCATCCCGAATGCGCCAAAAAATTTGAACTGCTTCGGTCGCGCATAAGACAAAAACGCAAGGGCTAGCCCCAGCCCAAGACCTATCAAAAACCAGGCATTGAACAGATACCGTTCGATCCCTGCATGGAAAAAATCCGTATATGAGCCCATTTGAACCATGGCATCGGCCAAGGCACCATTTACGTAAAGATATATTACATAAATTGCAGAAGGGGCGAGCGCAGCAATCCAAAACCGGAGTTTTTTCCACCCCTCGAATGCAATCAGCGAGGCAAATATCATCGGCAGGAAATTCAGCCTGAAAAGAGCAGCCGCCCCGATAAGGAAGAATCCGGCGGTTTTTCGCCCTTTTGAAGAGGAAGTGCAGAGCAGCGCCCCAATAGAAGAAAAGAAAATCGCATCCAGGATGTGCCATGGCATCAGAGGGAAACCATTTACAGAAAGGCAGAAACCGATAACGGCCAGAACCGTCTTTTGTAAAATCGGAATCCTTGCTCCCATGGCCTTCTCAAAAATCAGGACCCAAATCCATGAAATCGCCGCGAATTGAAGCCACGGTACGAACCTCGAAATCCAAATTGTATACTCTCCGCCAACCGCGACCAGCGGCGCCCAAAGTATGTGCGATCCCGCAGGCCGTATGGAGATGAAATCAAGGTG
>JAQUQK010000155.1 GCA_028716125.1 Thermoplasmatota archaeon
TGTAATTTCGGTTTGAATTGTTTATATAGTCTAGGCCGGAGCAAAGAAACGCATTTTAAGGCGCTTCCGATGCACGGGCATGGACCAGAACACGATTCTCGTCGTTGTTTCGCTCGTTGGCGCCATCGTTTCAGGCGGGATTGCCGCATACGCAAAATACGCGCTCAGGAACAGGACGCTCAACGTCATATCCACGGTTTTCGCAGTGATATTCACAATAATCCTGATGGCGATAGTCTGGAGGTCGATGCCTTGAGCAAAGAAAAGCAAGCCAAAGAAATAGAGGGGCGCACAAAGGCCGAGCAGGAAAACGCCGCAAACGAGGCAAAGAAGATTGAAGCGGTGCTTGCAATGGTGCCAATAAAGGCAGACTTGAAATGGGAAGACGCGAACGGCATTACCGTAATTTACCTCAAGAAGAACTTTTCGAAATTCGAGCGCACAATCCACAAGGTAGTTGGCGGGCCGGATACGGTGCGCATTCCGCTGGACAAATACGGGACCGAAGTATGGGCGCTTTGCGACGGAAAGAACACAATAAAGCAAATCTGCGAAACAATGTGGGAAAAGTACAAGGAGGAAATGGAAGGTGTTCAGGAAAGGATTCCGAAATTCCTAAGTCTCCTAAGGTCCAGGGGCCTGATATACTTCGAGCACGAAAAAGCATATATCATACCACCGAATGCGGATAAAAAATAAAAAACCAAATCCGTCTCTTTATTCCGACAATCTCAAATGCGATTTTCCTGACATTATGAGCACTGGCGCGACGTTTTTGAGCCTTGACCTTAGCCCGCCGTCGTTTGTCGCAACAATCCATCTTGCGGACTTGTTTTCCAGCGCAAGCCGCACCAGCGCATCGTCCGCTTCCCATTCAGGGGTTTCTATCTTCTTGTAGCGCGCTGCAAATCTAAGGGCACCCCTGGCTGCGGCGCCGTCCTTTCCTCCTTCCTTCGCAAGCCCTTCAAGCTCGCGCATTACGGACGTTGGAACAATGGCATCATAAACGCCAAAAATCCGCTCCAATTCAATGTCGAGGTTTATCCCGAACTGGAAAGGCATCATCAAAAAATTAGAATCAAGGAGAACAACGGTTTTTCCCGCCCTGTGCGCATCAGCGGACAATTCCATAGCCTATCAGCCGCCATCTTCCAGATACCATCCTGCTAATGGCAACGCGCTGCCCCTTCTCCGCGCAGACCGGGCGCTTGAGCATTACGTCCACGACGTTGTCGCGTGCGCTTGTGGCTACGCCAACAGTGGTCGCGGTTCCAATCGAAAGCATCAGAACGTCGCGAGTCTTTACGCTTTCCACCTTCTGCTCGTCCTCTGCGCCGACTATGCGTTCTAGCAGGGTAGTATCCATTGAGAATTTGTCAAGAACCTTTGGAAGAGTGCCCGGCTTGCCTGCGATTCCGCCAATTAGGCTGTCTGCCTTGGTGATTGCGGGGTCAAGCTTTGTGCCAAGGGCTACAAGGCCGCCTGGGCCAACGCTTTCCTGCGGCGTCTCGCCTGAGAATAGTGATGTGACAGTTGTTGTTATCGGAACCCATTCGACCTTTCCGTGGGATTCCACTTTGCGGCCTGGAAGTATCTCAATCTCATCCCTGATGTTTAGCCTTCCGCTGATTAGGGAGCCGCCGATGACTCCTCCGCGAAGTTTTGCAGGAACCGTTCCTGGAAGATTTATGTCAAAAGAGCGGGCGACGTACATCCTGAAGTCTTTGCTTGGGTCTCTTTCAGGAGTCGGTATGTGCTTTTGTATTGCCTCTATAAGCGCGTCGATGTTCGCGTTCTTGTGGGCAGAAACGGGAATTATTGGCGCCCCTTCGGCCACGGTTCCCTTCACAAGCTGCTCTATCTGCGCATAATTCTCCAGAACCTGCTTTTCGGTGACGACGTCGATTTTGTTCTGGACGACTATGATATTCTTGATTCCGATGATGTCAAGAGCCATCAGGTGCTCTTTTGTCTGGGGCTGGGGGCACTTTTCGTTTGCGGCGATGACAAGCATTGCGCCATCCATCAGGGATGCGCCTGAAAGCATTGTCGCCATTAGCGTTTCATGTCCGGGGGCATCGACAAAAGAAACGGCCCTCAGGAATTCCGCTTCTCCGCCGCACTTTTCGCAAACTGGTTTTGCGGTGTAGCATTCCGGCGGGGGGCAGTTAGGGCACTTGTAGAAAACTGCATCCGCGTATCCGAGCTTAATCGAAATTCCGCGCTTCTTTTCTTCGGAGTGGCGGTCAGACCATGCGCCTGTCAAGGCGTGGGTGAGCGTTGTTTTTCCATGGTCGACGTGGCCTGCGGTTCCGATGTTCACTTCGGGCTGTCGCGGTGCATTCATTTCAATCAACAGAAAAATTCCTTACTTCTTGGCGGGCGCTGCCGCTGGGGCTGCCGCAATCAGTTCGGAGATTGGCTTTGCTCCGGCCTTCGTGACCTTCATGTTTATCTGTACGATGCCGAGCGTGATCGTGTTGCCGCGCGCGTGGCGCTTCTTGCGGACTCCCTCGTGGTCGGGGTTGAATCCGATGCTCTTGCTCATCAGCATGAACTTGCGCGCTATCCCTGCGATTTCCTTGCGCATTGCAAATCCGTCTTTGTCCGAGCCACCCATGATTTCGAGCGTGTATCCCGGCAGCCCGACGAATATTCCGTCAACGCTGTCGCCTATCTTCTTTCCGACAAGCGCGTTCGCGTGCGCTCCCGTGACTGCGGTCTGATAGGATTTTGAAGCTTCCGACACTACTACCTTAAATTCCGGCATAAATATCTTGACGGGGAATCGGATGGACGTTTATATGCTTTTATTGAGTTATGCAGGATATACTATACATATTTCTTTGCGAAAGAGATGAATTTTATTGCATTCAAAATCATCCTGCGGCCTTCGCTTTTGCTGATCGGCTGACCAGTGTAATCGTACTTCGATTTCTCGTTTATCGCGATTGTCAAAATGTCCCTGCTGCGCGATTCTTCCTGTGGAATTTTGTTTTCCCTTATTAGTCGCATAAAAAGATGGATTGATTCGTCATGCCGTTTTGCCCGCGCATTTAGAAATTTCATGCAAAGGGCATCATTGGCGCGGATTATGGCATGTATCGCCTGAGCCGTGGCGACTATGGTGCTTTCCGGATTTTCTTTTTCAATCAAACTCTTGGCGCTCTCAAGCCAGATTTCTGCCTCCTTCATCGCCGTACTGTCCAATATCTTCCCCTCCGCTCAATATCCGCTTTACGCCGGGCTTTGCAGTTTCGCGCTTTTCGATAGGGAGCGCAACAATGTGAATTCGGTACTTTTCCTCGACTTCCGCAACGCCTTTGGCAATCTTCAAATCAAGGGATTCTTTTTCAATTTTCTTGACGTCATAAACTACAGCAACGTCAACGTCGCTTCCTGGCTTGTGGGTGCCTTTCAAAACACTTCCAAAAAGAATGCAGCTCAAAATTCCGAGAATGTACGACATTTTCTTTCCGAATTCAAGAGCGGCTTCGCGGTAGGGATCTAAACGATCCATTTCGATAATGGAAAGCGCCGACTTTGCAGCATCAGATTCTTGTTTTAGCCTAATCGCGCTCACGTTGCCTATGCTTCGAATTTCAACAACGCCCAGGCTGTCGAATTCCCTAGCTGCACGCCAGCACGTCATCACTGGGATTTTAGATTCGCGCGCAAGCTCGTTTATCGAAAAATCGCGGTTTGGGTATTCTCCCAGAATTTTCAATATCTTTGCCCGCCCATTCTTGGCAAGCACACTCAGGATTATTGTCATTTATACCAACTTTGGTATAATTATATCAAATGTGATATAATATGCTTTCCGATTGTCACTTGGCTGAAAGCCTTTCCACATCCAGATTCTTGCGCTTTGCCGCTGCAATCGCACCAACCGCTGCCTTTGCCGCAGAAATGGTCGTTATGAACGGAATTCCCATGTCCACCGCAAGCCTGCGCATCTGATAGCCGTCCTTGCGCGATTCCATCCCATATTCCGGCTCGTCCTTCGGCGTATTTACAACCAGCTTTATCTCGCCTTTGCGCATCAAATCGATTGCATCCGGCGATGTGTGCTCCGAGAGTTTGTGGACAAGGCTGACTTCAACGCCATTTGACTTTAGGAACGCTGCAGTGCCTGCGCTAGCGACTATCTTAAAGCCCATTTCCTTGAGCGACCATGCCATATCGAGAATCTTCGGCTTGTCCTCATCGCGCACCGAGAAATACACAGTTCCCTTGAGCGGAAGCGGATTTCCGCTTGCAACCATTGCCTTGTAATATGCGGCGCCGAAGTCCAGGTCAATGCCCATGACTTCGCCAGTGCTTTTCATTTCAGGGCCGAGTATGGAATCCACGCCGCGTAATTTCTGGAATGGGAATACGGATGCCTTTACGGAAATCTTGCGCGGTTCTATTTCAAGAACGCCGCTGCCGTCCCTTGCATCGG
>JAQUQK010000156.1 GCA_028716125.1 Thermoplasmatota archaeon
GAATAGTTATGGGCTTTTTCCAATGATGCGTCCCCAACGTCAATCTCGTCCGTAAGAATCAAATGTGAATCGTTGGCTCCATACCAGTAGGCGACGCAAGTATGGTTGCCCACCACGTCGTTTTGCGGCCCGTGCTCTATACCGAAATGGAAGCCGTCGTGGAACGGCAGGAAGTCAAACGGGTGCATGCGGTATACTCCGGTCCTGTCCGTCGTGTCTATCTCATGGGCAGGATTCCCGTGCATTTGCAGCGTGAAAGTTCCATGATGGAAATACCAGCCCCCGTTGTAATAATCCTCCGTGCCGGTTCCGTAAATCGCAGGCGAGCGCGAGCCGTCGAAGTGTATTCTTTCGTCGCCCTCAAGATAATTTCTGGCGGTGGTTCCGACGCTTCTCATCGTATACGTTTCGCCCACGAATTTTCCTGCGCCTTCGGCGTTAAGCATTTGGAAGTCCCTTGCATCCATTGTGGGATTTTCCTCATGCCAGGTTGCGCGGAAATATCCGCAAATCGTTCCCACTCCTTTGTATTTTTCCTCGGCATATTCAATCGACCACTTTGCCGAAAATTCCTTTGAATTCTCGTTTACCAGTTTTATGGTGGCATGGCTTGAAAAAGGCATTGGGAAATAGCAGTAGTAATACCCATTCTGGATCATGCCTATCGGCAGGGATTTCATTTCATATTCCCCAAGCCCGGATCCGAAGAACTCGCCGAGAGGCGCCCTAACGCTCGGCTGCGCTTCCCCCTCCCAGTAAATTTCAAGCCATGTATTCTCAAGCGATGCGTCGTCACTCTGCTCCGGCCAGACCTTGATCGCATTTATAACTCCATAACCGGCGAAATCAAAAATGGTTGAAGAATCACCTGATGCCGTTGCAGTTTCGATTTCTTCTGCAATGTTCCCAGTAGCGTTTTTCGGGTCTGCGCCTATGTTTTTCCATTTCTCGACTATGCGCGAAACCTGGTTTTGGTCAATTGCGCTGGTGTCAAATGATTTGACTGCTGTTCCTTCGGGATAAATATGATATGTGAACTGATAGAAGAACGGAATGCTCTGGGTGGAAATTTTCAGCGACTTCTCAAAAGTTATCGGGAAATAAGAGTAAAACCCGCCGCTTGACACCGACTGCTCGCCGGCCAGCGGCGCAAGGAATGGGAAGTTGCTGCCGCTGAAGAAGTCGGCGATTGTCATGCTTATTCTCGGGGAAGATTCGCCGTCGAAATAGAAACTCAGGACGTTGGTCGTGAAGTCGACCGGAATGGTTATTGGCGGGTAGACTGAGCCGGCGAGCATCGTGGTGTCGGTCATCCACATCCTGTAAATGCATCCGGGCCCTTTCTCGTCGAACAGCACGAAGGGCGACTCTGACTCCTCGGTGTAGAGTGAAGAATAAGTGGTGAAAAATCCGTCGTCGTTGCCGCCTGCGCGGTCGTGGCTCGAGACCTGCTTTGCCTGAACGCCGTATGTGAGATAAGGAAGCAATTCCATATTTTCGTAAGAATCAAGGCCAATCGGGACATCGTACGGAGTTTTCAATTCGTCTTGGGCTCCGTCGCCTCCATTGCCTAAATTACCAATGCATCCTGAAAAACAGGCCATCAAAAACATCGCCGCAACCGCTACCGATACCCCGAATCTCATTTTCTCACCAAACCGCCCAACTATTATCTCAATCTAGTTAATAATTCATATGCCAGACAGACTAAAAGTGGATTGCACACTTATAAAGCCACCGTTTATTGAAGTTGCCGCAAATTTAGAGACGGGTATCATGCGCCGCCGATGCCCGAAAAACATCCTGAAAAATAATCGATGCCTTTTTTAGCAATTACTGTATCCACCCTTGCAAAACTCGGAATTAATTCGCAAAACAAGCGCTTCGTGCGGGAGTAGCCAAGCATGGTCAAAGGCGCAAGATTGAGGGTCTTGTCTCGTAGGAGTTCTGGGGTTCAAATCCCTTCTCCCGCACCACCAAAAAAATATTTTTCGGCAAATGCCTTAGTTTTCAGCGCAATCCTTATCTAAAGCAAAGTGTATTTTCAATTGTTTGCAATGGAATCCCTGTATCTTGTAAAACTCGCCATTGGCATAGCAATGGGATATCTGCTCGGAAGCATCCTTCCCGCGTACATTCTGGGGCGCCGCCTCCGAAGGCTTGACATACGCACGCTTGGCAACAGAACGGCGGGGATAAGCAACGCATTCAGAATTCTTGGAAAGCCCACAGGCATCATCACGCTGATTTACGACATGTCGAAGGGCATTGCCGCGATAGGCATTGGCGCGCTTCTCGGCCTCGGCTTCTGGACGTCGATGCTCTGCGGGGCTGCGGCAATTGTCGGCCACATATTCCCATTTTATCTTGATTTTAAAGGAGGGCGCGGCGGTGGAACTGCAAGCGGCATTATCGTGCTGTATCTTCTCCCAATGATGTTTGCGACCGGAAGTTTGAGCATATGGACTTTCGCCGTGATGTTTGCGGTCGGGCTTTTGATGTATGTTTCGACGCATGACGGCAATTTTACCGGGCTTGTAGCATATCCATTCGTCGGATTCGCGGCAATTACCGATTCGATGTCCCAGTATAACCTTGCAATGCTGGCACTGACGACGTTCCTTTTTGCATTTTGCATTTACAACATTTCCAAGAGGCGCCAGCGCTTCAAGCCGCAGGGCGCAAGCGAGGTCAGGTGGTGGCGCTCCTACATACGGCCGGCGGCAGTCCTTTTCCTGCCCATTTACGAGATTTTCGGCAAGCGCCCCTGCTTAGTGCTGCTCGCAATAGTAACTCTTTCGTTCCTTGCGCTTGACATTTCGCGCATAATGCACAAAAAGGCGGACGAGTTCTTCTACCGCTCCGCGAAAAACATGTACAAGGCAAGCGAGTCCAAGCGCTTCTCGTCGATGACCTACTTCCTGATTTCGTCGTTCCTTTGCCTGCTTCTTTTTGAAAAAGGCATCGCATTCCTGTCAATCATATTTCTGACCTTCGGGGATGTTTTTGGAAAATATTTTGGGATGACGTTCGGCAGGCGGCACATAGCGGAGAAGAAAACCATAGAAGGAAGCGCCGCTTTCCTGGCTGGCTGTCTTGCATTTGGATTCTTTGCGCTTCCCTTCACAGGCGTTCCGCTCTGGCTCATGGCAATAGGCGCCCTGCTTGCCGCCTTTGCAGAGGCGTTCCCGTTCGGGCTTGACGACAATATGACGGTGGGAATTTTCAGCGGCGCCGCCATGACCGCCATAAAACTGCTGGCTTTGTGATTAGCCTTTTAACTTTCTCTCCAATTCCGTAGTGATAAAATGCTTGACCGAAAGGCGGTTTTCGAAATCCTTGAGAATTATAATCTGGACAAGATAAACCTTGGAGTTATTGGCTCCCATTCCGCGCTCGACGTTTGCGACGGCGCCGCTGACGAGGGAATGCGCAGCATCGCAGTCTGCCAGAAGGGACGAAGCGAAGTTTACGACACTTATTTCAAGGCATTCCGCGACAGGAAAGGCAACCTTATTCGCGGGTGCGTTGACGAAGTCATAACCTACGAAAAATACGCTGAAGTCCTTGAGCCCAAAAACCAGGAAATCCTGCAGAAGAAAAATACGCTTTTTGTCCCAAACCGCTCATTCACATCATACTGCGACGTCAGCAAGATTGAGAACGACTTCAAAGTCCCGATTGTCGGAAGCAGGAACATGCTTCGCACCGAGGAACGCTCGGAACAGCGCGACTATTACTGGATTCTTGAGAAAGCGGGAATCCCATTCCCTGAAAAGATCAAGGACCCGAAAGACATAAACGAGCTTTGCATCGTGAAGCTGCATCATGCCCAAAAGAAGCTGGAACGCGGCTTTTTCACTTGCGCATCTTACAAGGAATTCAAGGAGAAGAGCTCAAAACTGCTTAAGGAGAACGTCATAACAAAAGACGCGCTTGAGCACGCAAGAATTGAGCGCTATGTTGTCGGCCCGGTCTTCAACTTCGACTTCTTCTGCAGCCCATTGAACGAGAAAGAGGGAATGAGCCCTCTGGAACTATTGGGCGTAGACTGGCGCTTCGAGTCAAGTCTGGACGGCCACGTCCGAATTCCTGCGGCGCAGCAGCTTACGCTTCCGGCGCACCAGATGATACCTGAAATGACGGTCGTCGGGCACAATATCGCAACAGTCCGCGAATCGCTGCTTGGAAAAGTGTTTGCGCTCGGCGAGAAATTCATAAAAGCCAGCAAGGAGCACTACGACTACGGAATACTCGGCCCGTTCTGCCTGCAGACGTGCGTAGACAAGGACATGAACTTCTACGTCTACGACGTCGCGCCAAGAATCGGCGGAGGAACGAATGTCCACGTTGCCACTGGACATCCATACGGCAACATGCTTTACCGCTCCCCGATGAGCACGGGAAGACGCCTTGCAAGAGAAGTCAAGCGCGCAAT
>JAQUQK010000157.1 GCA_028716125.1 Thermoplasmatota archaeon
CGTGCTGGGTAATAACTTGGTTTCTTTGAATCAAATCGCTGTAAAAAGGGCTTTGATTTCAGTTTCGGACAAGACAGGAATAGTCGATTTTGCAAAAGGGCTTTCTGCGCTTGGTGTCGAAATTCTTTCAACGGGCGGCACTGCAAAGGCGCTCCGCGACGCCGGAGTTCCGGTAAAGGACGTTTCCGAATATACGGGATTCCCTGAAATGCTCGACGGGCGCGTTAAGACTCTTCATCCCAAAATTCACGGCGGAATTCTCGCGCTGCGCAACCCGAAGCACCTCGGCGAACTTGCAAAACACAACATCGGCACTATTGACCTTGTCGCAGTGAATCTCTATCCATTTGAAGCCACGATTGCAAAGCCGAATGTTCATCTTGAGGAAGTAATCGAAAATATAGACATCGGCGGGCCTTCGATGGTGCGCTCGGCCGCGAAAAATCACGAAGGCGTTGTAATTGCGGTCAACCCGGCAAGCTATGGCGCAATTCTTGAGGAACTCAAGGCCACTGGCAACATAAGCCACGAAAACCGCCAAAAACTTGCAATCGAAGCATACACCCACACTGCCCATTATGATACAGTCATCTCGAACTACCTGCGCTCCCGCTTAACAAAGGAAGAATTCCCGCAGACTCTCAACCTGACTTACAGCAAGTTCCAGGACATGCGCTACGGCGAGAATCCGCACCAGAAGGCCGCGTTTTATCTTTCACAAGATATGCCAAACGAGCCTTGTGTCGGAAAAGCGCTCCAGCTCCACGGCAAGCATCTTTCCTACAACAACATCCTGGATGCTGACTGCGCAATCGAGTGCGTCAAGGAATTTGAAAGACCGTCCTGCGTCATTGTAAAGCATGCAACCCCTTGCGGAATCGCAAGCGCAGAAAATGTCTTCGACGCATACAAAATGGCATACGAAACCGATACATATTCGCCGTTCGGGGGAATAATTTGCGTAAACCGCACTCTGGACAAGGCGACGGCGCTTGAGCTTGAAAGATTGTTCCTTGAGCTTGTAATCGCGCCATCATTTGAACCCGCGGCAAAGGAAATTCTAGAAAAGAAGAAGAACCTGCGCCTGCTTGAAGTTCCCGGGCTGGAAAAGAAAGTGGCGCGCGGAAGCAAATCCGTAAGAAGCGTTACCGGCGGCGTTCTTGTTCAGGACAGGGACGTAGTTGACGTAAAGACCAATGGCTGGAAGACAGTGACAAAACGCGCTCCCACCGAACAGGAACTCAAGGACATGGTGTTTGCAGTCAGATGCGTTCGCCACATACGCTCGAATGCAGTTGTTTTCGTGAAGAATGAGCGGACGGTTGGAATCGGCGGCGGACAGACAGCGCGCGTCGATGCATCGTTCATCGCGTGCCACAAGGGAGGAGATAAAATAAAGGGCTCGATTATGGCTTCGGATGCGTTTTTCCCGTTCAGGGATGCTGTAGATATTGCGGCGCAAAACGGCGTTGTGGCAATCGCGCAGCCGGGTGGCTCGATAAGGGACGCGGAAGTCATCCAGGCGGCGGACGAGCACAGCATTGCAATGACATTTACCGGGCTTAGGGTGTTCAGGCACTAGGCAGGCAAGCGCGAGTATTATAAACGTCAAAATCAATACCAATATTGGGGGAATTTTATGGCAAGTGTTAGAAAAACAAAAGGCTATAAGAAGCAGATATCAACTGAAGCAGTAGACCTCGAAGAGCAGGCCCAGACAAGGGCGCTCGTTATGATAAAAGTTGCCTCCGGAATGGGAGATAAAGTGGCAACGGAACTCGTGAAGTTCGAGCGCGTTGACGACGTTTATGCAATTACCGGCGATTCCGATCTTGCCATAAAGGTAAATTTCGGAAGCCCGAAAGACCTCAAGCAGTTCCTGATGAAAGACGTGTCTTCCATAGACGGCATCGAGAACACAAAAACGTTTTTGATAATGGACGCATACAAAGACGCAGGGCTCACGATATAGATGGGAAATGCGAACATCGCTGAATACAGGCGAGCCGGCAAGGTGGCAGGGGCGGCCAGGGATTTTGGTCTTTCCATAGTGAAGGAAGGCGGAAAGCTCGTTGACCTTGCGCAGGACGTGGAGTCGTTCATAGTAAAAATGGGCGCCAAACCTGCATTTCCCGTAAATCTTTCTCTTAATTCTGTCGCCGCCCATTATACGCCGTCCAAATACGACGAAACCGTTTTCAAGAGGGGCGACGTGGTGAAGCTGGACGTCGGCTCCCACGTCGATGGTTTCATAGCCGACACTGCCGCAACTATGGAGATAGGGACTATGCGCCACCAGGAAATGATTGTTGCTGCGCAGTCGGCACTTGAAGCCGCAATTTCGCTGATGCGACCGGGAGTTGATATGTATGTTGTTGGCGCCGCGATAGAAGGACAGATAAAATCGCGCGGCTTCCTTCCCATACGCAACCTTACCGGGCACGGCCTTGAGAGATACCAGCTCCATACCGGATTCTCCGTATCAAACGTGCCGCTCAAAGGCGAGTCCAAGCCGTTTTCCGGCCAAGCCGTAGCAATAGAGCCATTTGCCACCAATGGCGCAGGAAAAGTCATGGACGGTGATTCCGGAGGAATATACTCGCTGATACGCGCCAAGCCGCAAAAGGATGCCGACTCAGAGGCGCTTCTGACCCACATAATAAATGAATTCCATACTCTGCCATTCGCGGACAGATGGTGCGAAGGCAAGTTCAGCGAAAAAGAGCTCAACAGCGCATTGAAAACCCTCGTGCGCACCGGATGCATACGCCCATATCGCATATTGGTGGAAGCAGGCGAAGGCATAGTGGCGCAGGCCGAGCATACAGTTATAGTTCAGGACGACGGCTGCGAAGTTATAACATAAACGAAAAGTTTCTCGAAATCGAATGCGCGCTCCGCCATCTTTTTTGATTTGAACTCGTTTTCCTCGAATTTTTCCCGTATTTTTTCTACGTCGTTAAGTGAAGACAGCAGGATATAAACCCGCCCGCCCGGCGCAAGATAATTTTCGAATTCACCAATGAAATGGAATATTGCGTCATTGCCATCTTTTCCGCCGTCAAATGCATAGTTCAATGCGCCGGGTATCTTGTCATGTTCTTCTGTTGGAAGATAGGGCGGGTTGAAAATAATCACATCAAATTTTCCTTTGACGTTTTCGAACATGTCGCTTTTTATCGCTTCGACTTCAACGCCGTTCGATTTTGCATTTTCTTGCGCAAGCTTTACTGCAAATGGGTTTATGTCGACGCAGACAGACTTGGCGCCATGCATCGCGCAAAAAATCCCCAGAATGCCGGTTCCCGCGCCAAGATCGAGGACGCGCTCTCCTTTGCCAATGTGCCCTTCAAGGCAATCCATCAAAAGGAAAGTGTCGTCGCAGGGCTCGTAGACGTCATCGTCGGTCTTTATCTTTATGCCGCGGTAATTCATCAATCTCCGCATCCTTTTCCACTACAAAAGCCCCGACATAGCCGCATTTCTTGCAATGATAAATGTATCCCATCAACATGCCGTTTTCGTAATACAAGTCGCTGCTACCGCACTGCGGGCAGAATTTTGCCGTTATCTTTGGCATGCGAGCGCACTCACTTCTTCTTTTCCTTCTTGCATTCCTTGTTTGTTTCAAGGAGTCCGCGAAGCGCGTCCACGTTTGTGACGATGCCGACGCACTTGCCCTGGTGCAGATACGGCTTGTTGAACTCGCATTCTATGACTGGCAGGCGCCGGATGTCGCGCGAAAGCATCAGCCTTGCCGCATCCTCAATCTCCATCTGCGGAACAGCCATCGCCACTTCCTTTGTCATTATGTCTTCGACCTTGACGTCCGTGGGCTTTAGCTTCTTGTAAACTACCTTGCCTACAATGTCGCGCTCGGTGATTATGCCAAGAATGTTTCCAGAAACGTCAACCACTGGAAGGGCGCCAATGTCATGCTCCATCATGAGGTCTGACGCAACCTTAATCGTGGCGCTTGGCTTTACGGTTATTGGGTCCTTGGACATTATTTCAGCCACTTTCAACAAAATCACCGACTATGAATATGCTTTCGGCTTATTTGAGGGTTGCGGGAAGACAGGCGAAAAAGCCACAATATAAATACCGGCACAACCAATACGAAAGAATTGGAAAAGGTGTTAAGTATGAAATTAAGACCAGGTGTTGCATTTGCATTGGCGGCGCTATCTGTACTGCTCGTGGCTTCAAGCGGGTGTTCGTATTATCAGACATCAGATGGAGGAAGCGGCACCCCTCCGGCAAACACAATCTGGATAACCAACTATAAATTCAATCCGTCCACCCTAACTGTTTCCGCCGGAACCACGGTGACATGGATAAACAAGGATTCGGTGGCCCACACGGTGACATCGCCAGGAAACTTCGACTCCGGTAACATTGCGGCTGGAGGACAGTACAC
>JAQUQK010000158.1 GCA_028716125.1 Thermoplasmatota archaeon
TTCTGCGTGTTTGTGAACGTTTTCTTGACGAAATTCGCAACCGACTCTGCAGTAGGTCTTGCTTCGCCAAGCCAGACGTGCGTAAGCGCTCCCGCCTCGATTAGCGGGTGGAACAATCCTTCGGTCTTGACGCGATCTATTGGGTTTATTTTCTCCGACACGTTCAGGTAAGTCGAGTTGGTGTAGTATATCTCGCCAGTTTCCTTCATTCCCTTTATCACGGCGGCGGTCTGGAGCGGATAGTGCCTCATGTCGAGCTTTGCCATACGGTATGCCGTTGACTCTGCGGGAGTCTGCTCAAGAACGAAGTGCAGATCGTCCGCTTCCTTCGAGTGTTTCTTTGTAAGCTGGTTCATGTATGCAATGACCTTGAGGCCGAAGCGCAGCGCGTCCTTCGACTCGTGCAATTGCTGGCCCATGTGCGCCTGCACAAGCTCATTAAGGCCAAGCATTCCAACAAGATATGTCACGCGCCACATCCTGAGATATGGCTGGCCGTCGCGGTTCATCACGAGCATCGAAAGCGGGCTGCGTGGTCCAAGCGCCAGCAGCTTCTCTATGAACGCCTTTTTCTGCTTGTGCGCCTTCACGACTATTTCCATGACTTCATCCATGCGCTCGAATAGCTTGGATTCGTCGCCGCGCGCCAAATATGCCATGCGCGGCAGGTTCATTGTAACGTTCTGGAGCGCGCTGTACCGCATGCGCCACGGTTCCTTTGCGTCAAGTAGGTCGGTGTCGCGCAGTTGGAAAGCAAGCCTGCAGCATTCAGATATCTTTGCAGTGTCGCCTCTGTCAAATACGAAATAAGGATGACCTTT
The DNA here is from genome assembly GCA_028716125.1 of Thermoplasmatota archaeon. Taxonomy (GTDB): domain Archaea; phylum Thermoplasmatota; class JAQUQK01; order JAQUQK01; family JAQUQK01; genus JAQUQK01. Next base: position 822 of record JAQUQK010000158.1, read on the forward strand.
CTCCGATGCCACGTCGCAAATCTTGTTCATGAATTCCTCGTTGCCGGGCGTCTTGAAAAACTGGTCGGTTATGTGCAGAAGCGGCTTGGGGAAGAAGAACGGCCTGCCGACGGCATCCCCGTCCTTGTAAACGTCGAATATTGCGTTGATGAAGCGCTGCGATTCCGGCAGATAGTCCGCATACGTCTTTCCGGTATACTGCCCGCCAGGCCCGATTGCAGGAACTTCACGGAAATGCTTTGGCACTTCCCAGTATAGGTTAATGTCCGAGAATATTGCCTGCCCTCCGCGCGCTACTGCCTGCTGGCTGTATTCAAAGATGAGCATCTGGGCAAGCTGCTTTATTTCCTTATCTGTTTTTTCAACAAGATATGGCGCAAAGAACAGGTTGACCGCATCCCAGCCGATTGCGCCGTTGAAATTGCCCTGCAGGGCGGCAGAGAACTTTACCATCTGGCCAAGAAGGACTTCGGGGTGCTTTGCGGGCTTTGCGATTGCAAGGGCGTTCGGGAGGTCGAGTCCGAATTTCTTTACGTATTCGAGGGACTGGCCGGAGCAATATGGCCGGTCAATAAAGCCGAGGTCGTGAAGGTGGATGTCACCGCGCATGTGGGCATCGCCCACATCCTGCGAGAATACTTTGAGCAGTGCGTATTCCTTCTTGATGTTCTCTGCAAGAGTAAGATTTGTTGCTTCGGGGTTGTGCGGAACGTTCGCATTTTCCTTGTTCGGGTAAATTATGATGTTTTCCGCATCGTAAATTGGAACACCTAATCGGGTGTGCTGGCGGCGGATGTGCTCAAGACCGTATTCTATGAGCTTTGCGTTCGTGAGTTCTCGAACCAGCGGCGCGGTTATCATCTGGATGTTCGAGTTCATTATCATTTTCTCGACTTCGACCGCAACTACGCGCGCCGCATCCGGCGCTATATCCGTTTCCCTAACAAGCGCGTCGTATATCTTTGTCTTGTCCCACTTCTGTATGTCGTCTGAAGATGACTTGACGAATAATGCAAGTTCTGTTGAATCCTTGTTGTCTTCCTTTTTTGGCGGCCTGTATCCGTCGTCCTTGTTTTTTATCATGCCCATACCCCACATTACAATAAAAAGAATGCTTGCGCAGGGCGCGATTTTACAAAAAAATCCGCAATGCGCGGCTGATTGTCCGTGCGAATCGAATCGACCTTTATAATAATTCGGAACTTCGAGAAAATTAGTGTTGGATTTTGGCGCGGTGCCGCGGTTTTCGGCTGCCGCTTTTCGCAAGATTGAATTTTTAAGCCGCTACATAATTCCATCCCTGTTAGAAATGTCAGAAGCGCAATCCGCACAACTCACGCCACTTGAACTCGTAAAGCGCAACCTCGTGGAACTTGTCACCGAGGAAGAACTCGCAAAGGTAATGGAAAAGCCGACGAAGAGGGCATATATCGGATTTGAGCCTTCGGGCTTTGTCCATCTGGGATGGAAGCTTTGCGCCAACAAGATAATAGACCTTATCAACGCGGGATTCGAGGTGCAAATCCTCCTCGCCGACTGGCACGCGATGATAAACGACAAACTGGGCGGCGACCTTTCAAAAATTCAGGCGTGCGGAAAATACATGGAAGACTGCTTTTACGCGCTCGGCGTGCCAAAGGACAAGGTCAAGTTCGTATATGCAAATGACTTCGTGAGCGACCCGAAATACTGGCAGACCGTCATAATGTCCGCGAAAAATACCTCGCTTGCTAGGATGAAGCGCGCGATGGACATCATGGGCAGGAGCGCCGACGAAATGGACAAGGACGTTTCAAAGTTCATTTATCCCGCGATGCAGGTTGCGGACATTTTCTACATGAACATTGATCTGGCATACGGCGGAATGGACCAGAGGCATGCGCACATGCTTTGCAGGGACGTGGCATCAAAGATGGGAAAGAAGCCGCCTGTTGCGATTCACACACCGCTTTTGTCCGGACTAAAGGGCGCAGGCAGGATGGACCCGATACAGGCAAAAATGTCGAAAAGCGACCCGGACAGCGCGGTTTTCATACACGACCAGCCGGATGACGTTCGCCGCAAGATAAAGAAAGCGTTCTGCCCGGAAAAAATAATGGAAGGCAACCCGATAACAGATATTTGCAAGTACATCATCTTCCACGAACGCCCGACATTGGAAATAACGCGCCCTGAAAAATACGGCGGAAACATGTCGATAAACGGCTACGAAGAATTGACGCGCGTTTTCACCGAAGGGCTGCTACATCCAATGGACTTGAAGGCTGCGGTGGCGGAAGCGCTTGTCGAAATTCTTGAGCCCGTGCGGAATTACTTCACAGCACACCCGGAAAATCTTGAAAAGATGAAAAGCGTCGTAATAACGAGATAGAAATCCAGATTTATCTCAATTTTTCTAAAATTCCATTTTCGCGCCTAATATCGACGACGGCGAGGATTTTTTTGTGCTTTGCGCAAATGGCACGGAGTTCATCCGCAATCTTCTTTTCGCGCGCCTCTTCAAGGCAGCGGAATCCCTTGACCTTGTTGTGAAGCCTGTCCCACTGGTGCGAGAACTCTTCTGCGGTCTTTGCCTTGTACCTGCGCTTTAGCATCCTGCGCGTCCTGAGCGATTGCCAAACAAGCGCCCATGTTGAAACGTGCTTGCAGAATTCGTCTGCATATGAATTATCATCGAGATCTACCGAATAAACCGGAATTCCCGCGGATTTTGCCAAGCGATATGCTTCGAGAAGGTCTGCTGGGGGAAGTTCAACTTTTCCGTATTTGGAAACTTTCTCGAGAAAATCATCGTCTATGTCCTGCGGCGGAACTTCACTCGTGCCGTTCAACGCGTCAAGCGCAGGGATGTCCTCTGCCGCAACCGCGAGCGCAAGCGAGTCAGGTTTGACGATGCCGAACGCGGATTTTACCTTTTCGCGGTCCGAAACCAAGCCGTGGATGGTGCCAACAAGAAACAATTCGCAGTCGCCGATTTTGACGGATTGCATAATTGCGGTATCTTTTAGGGGTTCAATATTCTTGTTTTTGCAAGTTTTACGGGCAATTCTTATAACCACCCTGCTGATTTGGACTTGCACTCTCTGGGCGATGCAAAAGAATCGGGGCCGATGGGGATGATGGGCTCCAAACGATTTCACCCGGGAAAAAGGATTTAGGGGATAATATTGCATCTTAAGGCGCTTGAGCTTGAAAATTTCAAGACGTTCGCAAAAAAGACAACCATTCCATTTCTGAAGGGATTTACAGGTATAACCGGGCCGAACGGCTCTGGAAAGTCGAACATACCTGACGCCATACTTTTCGTTCTTGGCCCAAGAAGCCCCAAGCTAATCCGCGCCGGAAAGTTGACGGATTTGATTTTCAACGGGGGAAAGAAAGGCAAGCCCGCCGAGTATTGCAAAGTTTCCCTCATCTTCGACAACAAGGACCACACGATGCCCATAGAAGCCGAGGAAGTCCATCTTACCCGCCTTGTCAAGCGCGCAAAGTCCGAAAACAATCCAGAAGGATATTACAGTTATTTCTACATAAACGGCAAGCCATCGTCGCTTACAGAATTTGAAAACCTTTTGAGATACGCCCACATTTCGG
>JAQUQK010000159.1 GCA_028716125.1 Thermoplasmatota archaeon
GCCCCAAACCACGGTAATTTTTATTTTTGCGTTTTTGGTAAGTGGCGAATTGCAGATAAATACCATATATAGCAAAAATTATAGAAAGATAACAATTTGTAGCGGATTTTTGTTGTGTTACCCAAAAGCGACCTTACAGTAATGGTATCGTTCATTCTGTTCTGTTAGCCTGATGGTGTGGGCTGGCAACCCCAGCCCAACCTTCAGACTGAAGAAAGGCAAAAATGGCGGGATTGGAAACCAGGATTGAGAGTGTTGCGAACGGCCCGAAGAGGGTTGTCGGTGATGGCGTTACCGTTGAGCAGCCTGACATCGACGATCTGATTAAAGCTGACAAGCATCTTGCGAGCAAGGCGGCTGGCCGAGGCAATTCTGTAAAGGGCATTAAATTCGTCAAAATGCGTCCCCCTTCGGCAATATAAACAATGCTTAACATTTTTAAGAAAAAAGCGGTCAAGGTTACGACGGCACCGAGCCGGCGAATGGTGATACAGGTACCGATTCGCAGCAACAAGTACGATGCTGCCCAGACCACAACAAAGAATGAGAAGCATTGGTCGATGGCCGACAGTCTTGGACCAAATTTATCTGCAAGTCCCACCGTGCGGGCAACGCTCCGCAATCGGTCCCGATACGAGACAGCTAATAATTCGTACTGCCTGGGTATGGTGCAAACTCTTGCTGATTACCAGGTTGGCACTGGCCCGACGTTGCAAATGCTTACGGCTGATGCCAAGGGCAACAAGGTCGCAGAGGAAGAGTTCAATGACTGGTGTGAAGCCGTTGATTTCGCACAGAAGCTCTGGACCATGAGGGTTGGCGTTGCTGTTGACGGCGAAGCGTTTGCTGTAATGATCACGAATCCAAAGCTCAAGACCAAGGTGAAGCTGGATTTCAGGCTGATTGAACCTGAAATGGTTACTACGCCGCTCGAAGAATACACTAATCCTAACGTGTATGATGGTATCGAGTATGATAAGTATGGCAATGTTGTCGCGTACTATGTGCTCGATGAGCATCCGAGCGACGTAAGGGTTTCTGTTAAACAGACTTACACTCGGTACGCAGCCGAACACGTACTCCACTGGTTCAAGCCGTTGAGGGCTGGCCAAAAAAGGGGTATCCCTGAGACTACGCCATCTCTACACCTGTTTGCCAACCTTAGAAGGTACACCGGCGCTGTCCTGTCTTCTGCCGAAGTAGCTGCTGCATTAGCGCTGACGTTGTACACTGATGCGCCAGCCGGTGCCGAAGCCGCTGATCTTGAGGCGATGGATGTGATTGACTTTGACCGTCAAATGGCAACCGTTTTGCCTGAAGGATGGAAGCTGGCCCAGACTCAGGCCGAGCAGCCTACTACCACGTACGCGGAGTTCAAAAAGGAAATTATCAATGAGATTGCCCGTGGATTAAATCTGCCGTTTAACGTGGCAGCCGGCAATAGTGCTGGCTACAACTACGCTTCTGGTCGCCTTGACCATCAGGCTTTTTTCAAGAGAAACACTGTGGAGCGGTGCTCTTTGGAGCGATGTGCTACCGACCGCTTGTTTGAAGCCTGGATGATGGAAGCAGTTCTCTGGGAAAACTACTTGCCGCGGTCAATCAGAATGCTTCCCAAGTGGAAGCACCAATGGTTCTATGACGGTGACGAGCATGTTGACCCCACCAAAGAGGCTGCGGCTCAGGATACGCATCTCAAGAATCATACCACAACCTATGCTGAAGAGTATGCCAAAAAAGGCAAGGATTGGCAGGTTGAATTCGAGCAGGTAGCCAAAGAGAAGGAAGAGATGGAGCGGCTTGGTATCACGCCGGCCGACATAGAAAATAAGAACCAGCAAAGCAAGGAATCCGCTAATGCTGAAAAATAAGCCTATAGAAGCTGAGTCTGCCAATACATATTCGCCTATTGAAATGGTAGGCAAGCTTGAGATCATTGCTGCTGCTGATGAGAGCAAGACCCCGACCTTCAGGATGAATGCATACAACGGCGGCCTTATGCGATTGCAGCATTGGGATTTGCCTGTTGTCGTTGAGCTTGCCGGCATGGAAATCCCGTCTTTGTTCCTGCCTGTACGTCTTCAGCACGACCCAAACAAAGGTGTCGGCCACACGACCAAGGTGGTTAAGGGCACGAGCAGCCTTGATGCCGAAGGCGTCGTCAGCCGTGATACCGAGTATGCCCGTGAAGTCGTCAGAAGCGGTAAAAAAGGGTTTCCATGGCAGGTTTCTATTGGTGCCGAACCGCTCGAAGTCATCGTTGTCGCTGATGGCGAAAGAGTTAAGGCCAACGGCCAGCAGTTCGATGGCCCCTGTTACCTTGTTGCCAAGAGCAGGCTGAATGAGTTCAGTCTTGTTGATCTTGGCGCTGACACTACAACATCTGCCGCTATCGCGGCTCAAAATAATTCTAACAAAAAGGAGTTACAAATGACCATTAAGCAACTGCGCGTCCTTGCGCAAAAGTACGATGGGCGGTTGACGAAAGATCAGCTTGACAGCTTGATTCTTGCGGCCGCCGAAGCCGACGAAGACGAACAGGCGTTCGATGCCCGTGTTAAGAAGGCAATTGAAGCAGCCGCCGCCAAACCCGATCACAAGCCTGACACCAAATCTGCCCCGCAGGCCGCTGTCCCGCCCGTGCAGGCGCAGGCCAATGCTTCGCTTGAGGACTTCCGTGCCCAGCAGGCTGCTGAAACCGAGCGAATTGCCATGGTTCGCAAGATTTGTGCAGGCAAGCACAATGACATCGAAGCCAAGGCGATCCGCGAAGGCTGGGGCGAGGACAAGGTGAAGCTGGAAGTGCTCCAGGCAGAGCGTCCGAGTGCCCCGAACCTAATCATCAGCGGTCAGCCCGTTCAGTCGATGGCGATGCTGGAAGCTGCGGCTCTCATGGCTGGCGGTATCAGCGGCGAAGACGTTATTAAGTCTCACACCGAGAAGGTTGTCGAGGCTGCGAATAGGCGTTTCCGTCGTCCAATCGGGCTTCAGCAGTTGATCATGGAAGCTGCACGAGCCAATGGCTTTAGCGGCATTTACTTCCGCGACGACATGACTGGTGCCGTTCGTGCAGCGTTCAGCACAATGGACCTGTCCGGCATAATGAGCAACATCGCCAACAAGTTCTTGCTCATGGGCTTCAACAGCGAAGAGTCTGTGTGGCGTGAAATCGCTCGAATTCGCAGCGTCAGCGACTTCAAGACCATCACCAGTTACCGTATGACTGGCGCTTTCGAGTTCGACGAGATCGGGCCGACCGGCGAACTGAAGCATGGTGAAGTCGGCGAAGAGTCCTTCACCAACAAAGCCAAGACGCACGGCAAGATGTTCTCCATCACCCGCGAGGACATCTACAATGACGACCTTGGCGCGTTGACAGATCTTCCTGTTCGTATTGGCCGCGGGGGCCACAAGAAGCTCAACAAGGTGTTCTGGACTGAATTCATGAACAATGCAGCGTTTTTCACGCAGGCGCGTGGCAACTATTCTGAAGGTGCTAACACTGCACTGAGCGTTGACGGCCTCGCGAAAGCCGAACTCCTGTTCCTGGACCAGACCGATGCCGATGGCGCGCCGCTCGGTCTTGAGCCCAGAATCCTTCTGGTGCCCAACGCCCTAAGCTTCACGTCCCGTCAATTGATGGCCAGCACTAAGCTCGGCCGCGACGACCAAGGCCCGACCGAGAACATTTATGCCGGCCGGTTCCGCCCTATGGCTTCACGGTACCTTGGCAATTCCGCCTATGCCGGCCACAGTTCGAAGGCGTGGTACCTGCTTGGCAGCAAAGACGATTTGGCCACAATGGAAGTCTGCTTTTTGAATGGACAGGAAACCCCGATTGTTGAATCGGCAGACGCCGACTTCAATGTGTTGGGTATCCAGTTCCGTGGCTATTTCGACTTCGGATGTGCGAAGCAGGAATGGCGTGCCGGCGTGAAGATGCTTGGCGAAGAGGGCGACGACTAATTCGCCCAATGATTTTTTAATCCGTCAACTGGCGGCCTGTATGACTGAATGCATGGCCGCCAGTTGTAGAGTAGCTAAGGTTATTTACCGTTTAACCGTTATTACATGTCAAAGGAGTCCTGAAAATGGCAAAGTTTATTCATGATGGTGCGTCCATCGACTACAGGCCCACCTCTGCCGTTGATGCCGGCGATGTTGTCGTATTGGGCGACCTTGTTTGCGTTGCCAAGCGAGCGATTGCTGCAAACGAACTCGGCGCTCTTGCAACTGAAGGCGTTTTCGCGTTCCCGAAAGACACCGACAGTACCGATGCGTTATCTGCCGGCACAAAGGTGTATTGGGATACCATCAACGAAATCGTTTCTACGTCCGCTGATGACGGCAAGTACATCGGCAAGGTCGTAAAAGATGCTGGTGCCGACGATACGGTTGTCT
>JAQUQK010000160.1 GCA_028716125.1 Thermoplasmatota archaeon
TCGGCGCGGCATACCGCGATGGATTCAGGCATGCAAAGGGCGACGTAATTTTCGAGATGGATGCGGACCTTTCGCACGATCCAAAATACATCCCTGACTTTCTAAAGGCGATAAAATACGCCGACGTTGTGGTCGGCTCAAGATACATGCGCGGCGGCGGGGTTATTGACTGGCCTTTCAAGCGCAAAATAATAAGCGCGGGCGGGAACTTCCTCGCACGTATTGCGCTTGGCCTGAAAATGCACGACATAACAAGCGGCTATAAGGCGTACCGCAAGGAAGCGGCGGCCATTGTGCAGGAAACAAAGAGCGACCATTATGTATTTCAGGCAGAAACGCTTTATCTCGCCAAGAAAAAGGGGCTCATCATAAGCGAAACCCCCATAGTTTTCCAGGATCGCAAGATCGGCAAATCCAAGCTGGGCAACGGCGACGTCCACGAATTCACAACTTATCTTTTCCGCACCTGGCGCGAATTCCACTTCGGATGGATTAAGAAAAAGGGCGCAGGCAAGTGATGGCAGTGTTCTTATGAAAGTCAGCGTCGGCATACCTTGCTACAACGAGGAGAAAAACATCCGGCGCGTGATTGAAAGCTGTCTTTGCCAGGAAGGCGAAGGCGTTGAAATTGGGGAGGTTATTGTAGTCGCCTCAGGATGCACTGACCGCACTGTGGATGTCGTCAACGAATGCATTTCAAGGGACAATCGCGTGAAGCTCGTAGTCGAGCCCGAAAGGCGCGGAAAGCCTTCTGCGGTAAACATCATTTTCAAGGAAGCCAAAAATCCAATAATTGTAATGACAGACGGCGACCTTCGCCCGGAAAAAGACGCATTCTCAAAATTGCTGCCTCATTTCGAAAATTCCAAGTGCGGGATTGTGGGCGGATACCCCCTTCCAATGAACGGCGGAAAAGGATTTTGGGGCCACACCGCCGATTTGATGTGGGACATGCACCATCTTCAATTTTCCCGCGACGCAAAAAGCAGCAAACTCGCCCGTGTTACAGGTTATCTCTATGCAATCCGCAAAGGCATCGTGGACGCAATTCCAAAAGACGCCGTCAATGAGGATTCATATCTTGCCTGGATGGTGAAAAGCAAGGGCTACAAAGTGGAATACGAGCCGGGCGCAAAAGTCTACATAAAGAATCCTGACAACCGCAAGGATTTCATCAGCCAGCGCAGGCGCGTGGCTTTTGGGCACTTCAACAAGAAAGAGTACGATGTGGCGACAATGAGCCTTGCGGACAACGTAAAAATCATATTTTCGAGCAAATATTTCTGGAAGAACCCATTTTATAGCTTCGGCGCATTCCTTCTTGAGTACTACGCGCGTTGGCTTGCCAAGAAAGACATAAAGAGCGGGAAAGGGCACACCAACTGGAAAAAGATAGATTCGAGCAAGGAGTGGGGCGATGAGTCCGGGAAAAAGTGAATCTGGATTTCGCAGAGCAATGCGCGCATTTCTTTCAAGCGCACATGACGCATTCCAATCCGCACGCTCAAGCCCGATATTCTCCCTTCTTGTCCTCGGGTTTTGCCTGAGGCTCGCGCTTGCGCCTTTTTTGACATGGACGTTTGACGCGTCTTTCTGGTACAAGTCCGCGACGGATTTCATGTCTGGGGTTGGCATATACAATTCAGACACTTTTTCATATCCTCCGCTGTGGGCGTACACTTTCCTTCCTTTTGTATGGCTGCTTTCGCTTATCGTTCCCCCGTCGTATTTCGGAACGTATTCCGAGCAATTCGCGGCAGCCTTGCCAAATATGTACATGATGGTTCCGACGGTAACAAGCCCGCTTTTCAATCTGGCATTCAAGCTCCCGCTGATGATTGCGGATGCCCTTGTCGGCGTCATGATTTACAAAGTCGCGCTTGGCTTCACGTCCGAAGGCAATGCGAAGAAAGCGTTTTTGATGTGGTATTTCAATCCGATCTTGATTCTGTGCTCCACAATCTTCGGCCAGTTCGACGTTTTGCCAGCGATGATGGCGTTTCTTGGGGTTTTGCTTGCCTACAAAAAGGAATACCTCTTCTCCGGCTTGTCGATTGGAATCGGCTTTCTTTACAAGGTGTGGCCCGCCTTTTTAGGCCCGCTGCTTGCGCTTTTTGCCGCAGGCATTCTGGTGGGTGAATACAGGAAAAATGCATTGTTGAAAAGCGAAGCTGCAGGAAACGGCACGAATCTTCCGGGCAAAATTGGTTTTTCATGGTGCAAGATGCTTGTGGGTTTTGTGCTGCCCTCCACCATATTTTTACTCTGCCAACTTAAAAACGGAATAATCACAAAAGTTTTCGAGTTGAGGGTGAAATACGAAACGGTAAATGGAATGAACGTCTGGTTTTGGGGCATAGTGCCAAAATTTTCGGGCTTCGCGCTCAACCTCTGGGAGAATTTTCACACACCCATTATGATCGTCGAGATTTTAGCAATACTTGCAATAGCGATTTTTGCATTCTTCGCAATACAATCCGGAAAAACACCTGCGCCCCAAAGTTTCCGCGTGCTTCTGGTTTGCGCAGTGACGTCAATTGCAACAATACTCCTTGTTTCGCAGAAAACAAATCCGGACTATCTGGTGTGGCTGCTGCCTTTTATCATAATCGAGTCCGCAGCATTCGGAAATTTCAGGAAATATGTCGCGCCTCTTGCAATATTTGGCTCCCTCTACTACTTGAGCATGGCGGCAATCGGCCTCATAAGCACTTTTGCGGTTTACACGAATTTCATTTCGCCGGAAACAATTGCAAAAATATATGCAGCATACCTGTCGATTCCCGGGCTCGTTACAGGAAAGCTTTCCTCGGACGTGCTGTTTTTAGCGTCTTTCGGGGGAGCATTGACGCTCTTTTTCATTATCGTATCGGGGTTGAAACATATGATTTCCAGCGCAAAAGGAAAAAATTACGAAGCGTCGTCCCCAAACAACGATTTCGGCGATGAAGGGGGTGCAAGCGAATGAGCATTTACTCGAAATTAGTTAGCCTGATTCTGATTTTGCTGATGGTTGCACAGGTTGCAATATCGCTTCATGCCAACAGCGTTAAAAGCGAGCGCGAGGAGGGCGGCAAAGAATACGTTGACTTCAGCATACTCTCCGTGGATTGGAATCAAAGCGAATTTACTGCGAACTTTTCAATCGAAACCGGAGGCACTCCCGAAGGAATATTCCAGGTTGCCGCAATACCGTTCCTGAAGCCCGGCAATGGGGCAAGCGCATCATCGGGCATTCAGGAAAGAACGATTTATCTTTACTTTGACTACCAGTATTATTCGTCGGAAATATCCCAGCCGATGTGGCTTGCGCTTGCCGACCACATCTTCATAGAGCTAAGCAATCGCGGCTACTCCGCAGAAAGAATCACGCCGGTCAATGCTTCTGAACTGAGAACTGCAATGGAGCAGGATCCGGAAGGGGTTGCCATAATCCCGTCGGGGGTATTACCCGACACGATATATCCGGAAGGCAACGCGACATTCATCAGGAACTGGCTTTCCGGAGGCGGCTGCATCGTATGGCTTGGAGACATGTTCGGCTATTATGTCGGCCAATCGGGCGTTCCGCTGGACTATGCCAATGACATGAATCCGGGCGAGGCAGGGCACATGAGCATACTCGGGCGGCCGTTGATATATCTCTCAGAAAACCGCGACAGATACGCAAGCATAGAAACGCCGATATCCAGCGCGCTTTGCATAAAATACCCATATACAGCCAAGGGTGCATCGCTTTTTCTTCTCAACAATATGGGCGGGGAAGCAATAGGGAAGACAAGCGAACCAAACAAGGAAGTGTCGGTTGCATATGTTCCAGTGGGAAACGGTTCGGCAGTGATTTTCGGATATGGCGTGTATAATTGGGACGGAGGGGCGGCATCAGACATAGCCCAGCTGGCGTGGTCGGGAGCGCTTGACCGAAATGCGATGAGAAGTGGCGCATCAAGCATGTCCGTCAGCATCAAGCCAGGCGAAAAAGTGTTCTCCAACATTACTGTTGCTGTGGATGAAACGATAGGCGGTGTCCAGTTGGTGGCATTCTCCAAAGATTCGTGGAACATACTCTACGAGAAGCATTATTTTGACAGGAATGATTAAGTCTAAGGCAGGTTGTGCAGAATGCGCGAGAAACCAAAAACATTAGATTTTTCAGACTATCGAACCCTCTTGATTCCAATCGCCATCGGATTTGCGATCCGGCTTTTCTTTTCCTGGTTTACATCCCAAAGCTTCGACGTTGCCTTCTGGTATTGGAGCGCAAACGGCGCCGTCGCGAATCTCGGCCCCTATTCCAACCGATTCTATTCATACCCGCCTCTTTGGTACTACACATTTGCGCCACTGTTCAAAATTCTCGCGCCG
>JAQUQK010000161.1 GCA_028716125.1 Thermoplasmatota archaeon
TTATTATCTGGGCTCTGGCAATCTGTGGCTGCATCAACCTGAAGCTCGCCCTTGCGCTGGTTCTGGGTTTGTGGCTATTCCATATCGTTTGTCGGATTATTCTGGCTACCACGCAAGACTAGGTTTGACTTTTCCGCCACTGATGGTATACTGGTAATACGATGATTGGTTTTGAACTACTATTCACAATCATTCGTCTGCCTTCGCTGGTGGCAAAACAAAACAGCGACCTGCCCAACCGGGTAAAACCCGGATTGTTCAACATCAATTGTAAACTTAAAAAATGCCTGACCCGCGACGGTCGTCGGTTTGCAGTCTTTTGAGTAGGTTAGGACCAAGGGCAGGAATTAAATTAAGCGAAGCACCGAACCCCGCCGCCTAAGTGGTGGGGTTCGTTTTTTTTGACTGACACTAAATTGTTTTGACTTCTCTGTTATTGATGGTATACTTCTAATGCAACGAAGGGCATCATACAGAGACCCGAGTAAACGGTGTCCTGAGCCTAAAAATCCTAACTGGATACCGCAACTGTTGACTTGGGACGGTATCTGCTATTACGAAAGGTAATACCGTGGACGAAAGCATTAAGGCGCTTCGGGAAGTGGTCAAGTCGGTTTTGGCAGAGGAGGATTACGTCGCCAAACAGACAGAGCGATTGGCCCAGCACCGGAAATTGATTGCCCAGTTGCGGGCGCAGGCGGCGTCGCTCTCTATCGCCAACGACAAGCGGGTTTTTCGTATCGGCAAGCGGGCGGTATTGGTCGAGCGCTTTGCCTACGGCAGCGGCGCGGACGTTCACATCTCCGACGTTGTCGTGACGTGAGAGAAAACAGGAGCAGGGATTAAAACCTTGCTCTTCCATAAGCCATCAACCAGATGACATTAGTCGAATACTCATTTCCCGCCGCTGAAAATTAAATCTTGACTCTGGCAAAATCGATGCTATACTTCTGACATGAAAGTTATTGCGACTCGGCAAAACCCGGATGGCACATACGATGAAGTGGGCATGAACAACTGCCGACTTTTCTCTCAATACCAGACAATTAACGGCGCTCTGCGCTATGCCGTCCGAAACTGGACCGGCCCTGTTCGGTTTGAGTTTTTTGCAGAACAGGGGTTTTTGAACCCTACAACCCAACCTTTCAAGACGATTATTCGGGGAGAATAATTTTTCCCGAATTAAGTTTGACCGGCGCTCCTTCCGATGCTATAGTTAAGGCATAGGAGACAATGGCAATGGCAAAGAAATACAATACCGTCTCGCAGAACGAAATCGACCACGAAGCAAGCGCCGCTTTTGTGAGCGCTCTCGCTGGCGTCTGCTATACTCCCGCAACGGAGAATGCGGCGCTGGCGCTCATGGACGGATACAAGTCTGAAGCGCCGGCCGAGAATGCCGACGATACCGACAAGCGCAATTGGGCGCTGGCGCAGATTGACGATATCACTCGTCTGCGGATTCTCGTCAACTGTGGGACCGAACACATGAGCAACGTACCTACGGCGGTTTTGGTTGCCGTCGCTGAGCGCGTGACTGCCGAGACTGCCCCTGCCTCTGCCCCTGCCGACGAATCCGACGACTACGGGGCCGATGATTTTGACGACGACGAATCCGACGACGAGAATAACGACTAAAGGAGTTAGAAGTATGAATCTCCATCAAGTGATTCACGAATACCTGCGCCTTTACCGTGAGCAATCCCGCGCCGCTGCCGACCAATTCCTAACCGATACCGGCGTGGCGCTCTGCCTGCGAAAGCATATCCGAGGATGCGCGGGAAAATAACTTGACTTTCGCGCCACCGATGTTATAGTTAAGGTAGACAACGGAACCCGAAAACGGAGCAAAGCAATGGACTACGACACGCCGCCCTTTAGTTACAATCAGGAAATCGATGGTCCCGATCCAAGGTTTGCCGAAGACTTTGACGAGGACGAGATGGACCCCGACGACGAGCGCAATTACGACTTTGACGAATGCGACGGCTGCGACCTTGACTGTTGCGATTGCCCCGTGAACAACCCCGATTGACCACGGTTCGCTCCCTGCGGTCCGTAGCTCGCCCTAACGGCGGGACTGCCACCGCAGGGAGCATTAACCACACATCAACCAGATGACATTAGTCGAACACATCTCTCATTTTCCGCGGAAATTAAATTTGACTTCCACCGATTCGATGGTATACTTATAGTAACGACGGACAGAGTGGACACAATGCAAAGTGAGGCCCTAAAATGAATAATGAAAGTGGGGCAGCAGAACCGGGCGAGTAAAAACTCGTACCTCCGCGAGTATAAAGAAGGGAATGGGGTCCGGGCCTTACGGGAAGCGCGTCGCAATGCCCCGTATGCTAAGCTGCCGGTATAATTGACTCAAGAACCCCGTATCAGGGCGACATGGTACGGGGTTTTTTAATTGCCTATGCGCCTTGACTTTTCCTAAATCTGGGGTATACTTCTGATATGAGCGACGGAGCATATGACAGACTGACTCCAACCGGCAAGTCCCTAGTGGACGATGCTTTTGCGGCGACGATTGATTCATTGCGAAAAAACAGCGTGCCCGTTGACGACATTTTAATAAGTAGGACCGCTTTTCAACTAGTGGATGTGATTGCCCAACTGATAATCGACGCAAACGGGATGCGATTGCCCAATGCGAATGAGGGTAACGAAGTATGAAGCCAAGCCTACTCAATGCCCCGTTTGACTCTAAGAAATACCAGCAACGCATGGACGAAATGACCCGCGTTAAGCACGGGTTTGCGACGCCAAAGGTTGCTGCTCCTGCTATTCCTGCTCCTGCTCCTGCTCCTGCTCCTGCTCATGTTGTTTTGAAAGCGCCGGTGCATAAAATCAAGTACAAGGAGTATGACCCATACAAGCACATGGACCCGTATAAGGGCACATTTGACATATATAAAGACATATTTGAGAAGGAGATAGAGTTTGATAAGTGAGAGTTAGGGCGGCAGGTCCAAGAGCAACAGGAATCACAACCAGATGACATTAGTAACACCTCTCAACTTTTGCGGGAATAAATAAATCTTTTTCGCCGTTGACTTTTACCCTGCCGATGTTATACTTAGAAGTAGGCAACAGGAGAACCCAATGGCACATGAGCGTGCAATCCGACTGCCCGCCAAAGAAACACAGGCGCTTGCCGAAATCTGCTACAACCTGCGTTCCCAGGGCGCAGACTTCACCGCTGAATTGGATAATTTCTTGACTTCTTCCTGACTGATGTTATATTACCCTTGGCAACAAAAGGAGTGAAAACATGGCAAGCGCTCTCAAGGTCGCCGAGAAGAAGTCAGTCACGCAATCCGTCCGCAATGGACAGTCCGTTCTGGTGGTCAACGCTTCGGATATGCTGCTCAGTCCCGGTGAGTGGCCCTCCACCGTCGCCGTCCGCACTCACAACCGCTGGCAAAAGGACGTGGTGTTGTTCGCCAAGCATTACCCGATCATGACCGATGGCACTTTCGTGGGCATGCGCTACCGTGGTCCGGGCGGTGCGACGCTGGAAGTCTTGAACGATTGATTGAAGGTTGGCCGACCCGCCTAAACGAACGGCAGAATGCCGGGCGGGCGGCCTTTTGCCATGTATTAACCAGATGACATTAGTAACTGCACTCTCAAGTTTTCTCGCGGGAATAAATAAATCTTTTCACCATTGACTTTTACCTAGTTGATGTTATACTTCTCTTGGCAACAGGAGAGAATCAACATGACAAGCGCAGACCTAGCAAAGCAGATACAGAATGAAACGGGGTGGAGCTGGAATCGCTGCTGCGCTCTCTCCGATACCCTTATCAGATACCCATCCTTGCCGCTGCAAACCATTCTGACAATCTGCGGAGTGGATACCGAGACAAGTCCAATCAACGTGGCAATGCTGGCATCACTTGCCAAACAGACATGGCGGGATTCCAACCGGGCAAAACACGTCAGACGCGTCTTGTTGGAAGCCAGGTTCTACCCGGACGGGACACGCAAGTAGGTATACCCATAGGTAATCAGACCTACAGGTATGCTTATAGGGGACACACTAAATAGGTGGGGCAGACAGGTCAGTGGCAACTACACACTAAATAGATACAGTGGTATATTGATACGCATGTGTATAAATAAAAATGATAAACAGATGACATTAGTAGGAAGGACACACCTTCTCCCCCACTTCGTTACTTTGGGTCCTCTTTTTAACTCGTCGGGGGGATCCCCGTGACTAGCATCAACTAGTTTCGCTCTCGGTAGATAGAT
>JAQUQK010000162.1:0-2026 GCA_028716125.1 Thermoplasmatota archaeon
TTGCGCTCCAAGTTGCCAGTTCGCCCCAAATTGCGGTTTTTCCGGCGCAAGCGTCTATGACAAGCACTTCTCCTTTCTTGGCTTGGTCTATCGCCTCGACGGGCTTCGCCCAGTCGCCGTCTGCGGTGCGGACTGTGATTGCTCTTCCCACAAACTTTGCGCCCTGCACAACCGGACGAATTCCAACCATCGCGCCTTTCCTGTGCATTGCGTCCGAAATGTTGCAGGTTGAAACCTTCTGGAATGCCTCGATTATGTTCTCGCCGGAATACTTCTTGTAAAGTTCACTGGAAATAGCCTTCTTGCTCTGCATCGCGTCCCTTATGGATTCTGCGGCCTTTGCGCAGTGCGGCGCCTTTGTTATTGCTCCGCCGACTACGACAATTGTCGCGCCTGCCTTTACCGCGCCCGCCGCAAGCTCGGAGTTCATTCCCCCGGCGACGGAAACTGGGATTTTAACCGCATTTGCGACCGATTTTATTATGTCAACGCCCGTCTTGCCCCTCATCTGTTGGTCGATTCCGATGTGGATTCCCACATAATCTGCACCCAGTTTTTCGACTTCTGCCGCGCGCTTTGCCGGGTCGCTTGCGTTGATTAAATCGACCAGAATTTTTGCGCCATACTTTTTCGCGGAGCGCGCCGCTTCCGCTATTGTTTCATTATCCGCCGCGCCAAGAATGCAGACTACATCTGCGCCCGCCTTTGCAGCCATTTCAGTCTCAAAAGAGCCGGTGTCCATCGTCTTCATGTCTGCGACAATCGTGTGCCCGGGGAAGGTGCGCTTCAGTTCCCTTATCGCGTTCATCCCCTCGCTCTTGATTAGCGGCGTTCCTGCTTCAATCCAGTCAACACTCGCCTGCGCCTCTTTTGCTATCTCAATCGCGCGGTCGAGATTCAGTATGTCGAGCGCCAATTGCAATATCGGGCCCTGCATGTAATCAATATAGAATCCATAGTTCAGATTTAAAAATGAGGCGCGGATATTATGTCTGAAAGGCAAAAAAGGTGAGAAAATGAAAATCGCGCACATATCGGACATACACTGCACGAAAGGGCAGGACTTCAACGAGAGAATATTCGACAAGGCGGCAAAACTGGTAAACGCCCAGGAGCCGGACTTCGTGTTCGTATCCGGCGACCTTACGACCGAGGGCTTGATTTCAGATTACGACATCGCCCGCGAAAAGCTGAAATCAATAGAAGGCGACATCGCAATTGTTCCAGGCAACCACGACGAGCGCAACCTGGGATACCGCCTTTTCCCTGAATATTTCGGCAAAATGGATTTCATAAAAGACTTCGGCGACATCCGCCTTGCCGGCCTTGCCTCAAGCGAACCCGACAAGGATGACGGGCGCCTGGGAACAGGAAGACACCAGATAATCCGCGATGCAATCAGCAGCGCAAAGCAGGATGGCAAAATCGCAATGGTCGGCTTCCACCACCACATAATCCCGATCCCCAATTCAGGGCGCGAAAAGAATATAGTTGAAGACGCCGGCGAAACCCTGGACATAATCCTGCGCAGCCGAATGCCGATAGTGCTTATGGGCCACCGCCACGTCCCTTACGCAGTAAAGGTGAACGACACGATGATGATAAGCGCAGGCACCCTGTCATGCAACCGCACGAGGGCGCATTTCGGCAACACATTCAACATAATCGAAATCGAGGGCAACCTGGTCGAAGTCTCGGTCATGAACGTGCGCACCGAAAAAGCCTGCAAGATGCTCTCCTACTGCAAGAAGCCATACAAATACGAGAATAAGTATTGCGAATAAGTTTGTAGAAAAAGCGGCTTTTTTCTCTAATTTTCTAGTTTTTTTGCCCTAAATTACAAAGTAATGACATAAATAATATAAGCTTTCATTGTATATATACATTAGGTGATATAGAATGCCAAAAAGACACGCTTCGATAATTCCGCACGTCAGAGCATATGCTAGCTTCGGACGGAGTGGATATGTAGGGATAAGCGTAAGACCGCCCCTTACAAGAAGACGAATTGGAATTAGAAGAACAA
>JAQUQK010000162.1:2126-4225 GCA_028716125.1 Thermoplasmatota archaeon
ATGCCAAAAAGACACGCTTCGATAATTCCGCACGTCAGAGCATATGCTAGCTTCGGACGGAGTGGATATGTAGGGATAAGCGTAAGACCGCCCCTTACAAGAAGACGAATTGGAATTAGAAGAACAATATACTAACCACATACTCACATAAATCGAGTTCTAAAAAGAACTCACACCATTCAACAAATTCTCGCAATTTTTTCTTATTTCTTCACAAATTTAGTCATTTACCATACAGTCTGAGTGTTTATTACTGAATTCGAAGTTAGATCGACGAATTGTACTTCACTGCCTATTGTTACCTTGCCGCCAGTTGATATTGAGATTATGTCTCCGGCCAAGATTTGATTTGAACCGCTTCCAGAACCGGTTTTGGTATATGTTGCGGTTCCACTTGTATAAGATGAGAATGTATACGAAGTCGATCCAATTACAATCTTCATATTCTGATAACTTACATCATATGGTGCTTGAGCAACAGTATATCTTAGCCCATTTGCTCCGTTAGACGTTTGTGTAACGCTGATTGACCATTTTGCGGTAGTGTGTTCTACAACTACTTGTTTATCAAGAACGAGTTTTCCATTTACAAGCACAGTTACAAGATAATTTCCCACATGCTCTGGAATATAGGTGACACATTCATCAGGACTTATTTTTGCTGGTGTTTGGTTTGGATTCAACGCAACGCCATCTTCATCCATAACCATTACTTTTATTCCATTTTCAGCATTATTCCAAGAGAGACTTTCTGGACCTTGAACATAGGATACAACAATTCCATCAGACTCTCCAGATGTGTTGTGGACAACACTCGCAACAACCACAGCGTCAGATTCACTGCCAGTTATTTGAAGACATCCACTTAAACCAATGATGATTAACAGAAGCGACGTTCCGATACAAATGGGTCGATTAATCATTTAATTTCACCTCGTGAGTTGTCCAATAATAATAAGATGTGCTATATAATTTGCTACGGGTATATTGATAGAGACTGTTTAGTTATTCCAAAATCTCATCAAAAACATATTCTTCAAATCTTCTTTTTCCGATGGCGATTTCCAACTCTATCGGGGTAAGAACGGGCTTTTTGTATCTTGCCTGGTCGTCTATCGAGATGCGCGGGCATGCGGTGCAGGCATAGGCGTCGAATGGCAGGAATTCGATGTATGCGGGGTCGATGTAGTTCATTGAAAGGAGTTCTGCGCTTCTCCCCGCGTCCTCGGCGAGTTTTTTCATCTGGCGCGCAAGCGGCAAACGGCACTGGCCGACTTTTGTCCCGATGATGATTCCGATGCGCTTTGCGTCCATTGCGCGCGCAATTGCGGCATAGCGGCGCTTCATTATTTGGTCTTTCACTTTTTCAAGGGTGCGCACTTCGTTCATTTCAGGGTCTGCGATGAAAACTGGTTTTTTCGTGGACAAAGTGATGCCAAGCGGATGGAAGTTTCCGGTTCCGATGAAAAGATATGCGTCGACGTCGCCGCAAGCGCCCGCAGAAGTGAAATTGCAGCCCAAAACCTGCCCCTGAAATTCTATGCGCCCGTCGCCTTTGCCAAAAACCGCTTCTATTCCTGAAGTTGCAAGAATTTCGTGCGCCAAATCCAGTTTGTGGGCGTGCTGGGCGGTAGTCAAAAGGCCGACTTTCTTTATTCCTAATTTAGCCATCTGGGCGGCGGCGTTTTTCACGATTGGCGCAATGTCGATAAGCGACTGCGCCTGCAGGAAAACGACAGGCACGGCGTAAGTTCCGGCAAGGCAGGGAAGTTCGGAATGGCCGATATGGACTAGCGCCCTTGCCCCGCAGCGCTTCGCCTCCTCGTCCGCAAGGTCGCATGCGCCATAGCAGGGAGTCGCGGAAATTATGACCTCGTCCTTGGTCCTTTCGCGTATTGCTGCGGCAATCTCCGGCAATTTCATTTTCAATCCTTCTGGAGATTGAATCATTATCGTCTTTTTGCCAAGAATGCGCGGAAGCGCAGGCTCAAGGTCGATTTCGAAATTGGAGATTTGCATCAGTATGAAATTGGAAGCACGCTTATAACTTTGTATTCCATTTTCCCCTGCACAAGATGGCAGACGATTCAGCGGCAGGA
>JAQUQK010000163.1 GCA_028716125.1 Thermoplasmatota archaeon
AGCTCAAGAGCATGGAAGAAGCGCGGACACATGCGCTGGAAATGGGCCAAGAAGCGCATGAGACGCATGAAGCGCAAGCAGAAGCAGAGAAAGCAGCGCGTAATCTAAAGAGTTAGATAAGCGCACCTCTCTTCAATCTTTCAATTTTGTCAAAATTCCCGCAGATGCTTTTGTCATCTGTAGGAGTATGAGCTTCTGAACTGCAAAGTTCTAAGCCAGCCCCACAGTAATATCGAGGAGCGTGGGGTGTTGGGACCGAAGGTTCCGACACTAACGCTCCCCGCCAATAATAACAAGGGAGCGTGGGGTAACCAGGTAACCTTATGGGCTCCAGAACAAAACCAGGAGGGATTTTTTTCCCTCGCTTTGGATCCTCCTATCATTTTTCCCTTCAACGGGAACTGGAAGGAGACGTCTTCTGGAGCGCTGAGCCGAAAAGAGAGGAATGCCACTGGCATTCGGTAATCTTACTAGGCGATGACGAACAATGGGTATGAGCGGCTCGTCCGCTTATATTGTTGAGGATACCCGTCGCTCTGGGTTCAAATCCCAGCGCTCCCACTCGCCAATAATTCTAATTAGCCAGCTGGGATTTGAACATGCGCACCCGCCAACAGTTCTAGGTGCGCTAGGTTCAAATCTCAATTTAGTGTTTTTTCAGCGCTCCCATCTCACTCCGAATTTTTTACGAAAATTATGCGATGCGACCGTTTTGTATGGAAAATACCAAATCAATCCATCATCCTTTTTAATCGGCCAATCCATATAATAATTGTAGGCGGTTGAAATGAAAAACAGGATTGTTGCAATAGCCATCGCAGGAATGCTTTCCTTGACGGTTTTCGCAGGGTGCATATCGCTCCCTTGGAATTCTAATGGAGGAAATAATGGCAAAATGGGAGATTTCTCGGGCGATCTCGGCTCTTTCACGTCCTATGAAGATATTGGCGCATTTCTGAAAAAAGGCGCAGAGTCCACCAACTCCACGTATTCTAGAGGGGGTTTCTACGGCCCGATGCTGGATGGCGTGTCCAAAGGAGCCGCTGCCCCCGCAAACGCAATGGAAGGCGCATCCTCGGATTATTCAACTACAAACATCCAGGTCGAAGGAGTGGATGAAGCCGACATAGTTAAAACAGACGGCAATTACATCTACGCCGTTTCAAACAAATGGACTGAGAGCGGAAGCGAGAACAAGGTTGTGGTAATAGATGCATATTCAATGCAGATTGTTGCAACGGTAAAGGCGCAGAATGAAATTTCCGGCATTTACATAAACGGCGACAAGCTGGTCGTAATCGAGAACAGGTACTCATACGGCCCGCTCTACATGGTCAAATCCATATGGTGGGGCGGATACGGCGAGTCAACGACCGGAATGCGCGTCTACGACCTCTCCAACATGCAAAAGCCGCTTGAAACCTACAATTACAGCATAAGTGGGAATTACTTCAGCTCGCGCATGATAGGCGACTGGGTTTACCTTGTTGCGAATGAATATGTCTACGTTTACGACGAGAATTACAGCAACGTCACGGTGCCAATAATATGCAGGAACGGCCAGGAAGAGAAAATGTCTCCTGCCGACATATATTACATAGACATCCCGGAGCAGTCCTACAACTACAACAACATGCTGTCGCTGAACGTGAAGGACGGGCGCTCAAGCGAGAAGTCGTTCATGATCGGATCTGCGAGCGAGATGTACGTTTCAGTTGAAAACATGTATATCATAAACACCAACCAATGGCGCTTTTTGTGGTTCGGCTGGGGCGGATACGGCTACCAGAACACGACCGTGAACAAGTTTGCAATAAGCGACGGCGAGATAACGCACGTTGCAAAAGGGGAAGTCCCGGGATACGTCCACGACCAATTCTCGATGGATGAATACAACGGATACTTCAGGATTGCGACTACCAAGGGCGAAACATGGGAAGGCAATTCAACCAGCAACGTTTACGTTCTGGATTCTGGCATGAAACTTGCAGGCAAGCTTCCCGAAGATCTCGCCAAAGGGGAGAGCATATATTCGGTGCGCTTCATTGGCAGCCGCTGCTATATAGTGACTTTCAAGCGCGTTGACCCGCTGTTCGTTATTGACCTTGGCGATCCGCGCAATCCGACACTCGCGGGAAAATTGAAGATACCGGGCTGGTCGGATTATCTGCATCCTTACGACGAGAACCACATAATAGGGATAGGCAAGGACGTCAACGAAAGCATAGATGCCGACAAGGTTCATTCAAGCGACGCCGTGTATTACACCGCGGTTCTAGGGATAAAAATGGCGCTATTCGACGTGACCGACCCGAACAATCTCGTTGAGGAGGCAAAGACCGTAATCGGCGACCGCGGAACATACTCGGAAGCGCTGGACGACCACCACGCATTCCTGTTCAGCAAGGAAAAGAACCTGCTCGTGATACCCGCAACGGTCTACGAGGCAAGCGCCATGCAGAACCAGCCTGACTACTGGTACAGCAACCCATCGTTTGAGGGAGCGATTGCATTCCGCCTGACACTTGAAGGGGGCTTTGAGAAGATAGGAAGCGTCACGCACCAGACTACGTCGCCTTCCGGCAACCCTGACTGGTATCCAGACTATAACTTGCAGGTGCGTCGCTCGCTTTATATCGGCAACATCCTCTATACCGTGTCAAACGGCATGGTAAAGTCCAGCGACCTTGCAAACGGGCTTGCACAGATTGGAAGCGTAAAGCTATAGGGAGCGATTTTCTCTTTCTTTAATTTTGAAACGGTTTTATAGCGCGATTCAATGACTATTTGCAGATAATATATGCCGAGCGCTAGAATCAGCATCAGGCGCGGAACGAAGCGCGATTTGAACAAAATCATTTCAATAGAGGAAAAATGCTTTGACAAGGATCGCTTCCGCCCTACGCACATGCGCTACCTGCTATGGCGCCCAGACAGCGTGGTTTTTGTTGCCGAGATTTCAGGAGCCCCGGTTGGCTTCATAATCGCCAGTTGCAGGAAAAGCGCAAAATGTGCGCGAATCCACACAATAGACGTTCTGCCGGAATTCCGAAGAAAGGGAATTGGAAACTCGCTTCTCGCCGAGGTTGAGCGCATTGCCATTGAGAGAGGGGTCGAAAAAATCACGCTTGAGGTTCGCGCCGACAATTTCGGCGCAAAGAAGCTTTACAGGAACGCAGGATACGAAATCGACTGCATGGTTTTCGGATATTACCAGGACGGAATGGACGCAATACGAATGGAAAAGAAACTCGCTGCGCAGAAATGATTTTTTTAAAAAAATTAGAGAAAAATAAGAGAGAGGCCCTTAGAAGGGCATCTTAACGTCCTTGATTTTTGCGTGGGCTGCTGCGAGACGCGCTATCGGGATTCTGAACGGCGAGCATGAGACGTAGTTCAATCCGACTGCGTGGCAGTATTCGATCGAGCGCGGCTCTCCGCCCTGCTCTCCGCAAATTCCTACTTTCAGCTCTGGGCGAGTCTTCCTGCCATACTCAACCGCAATCTTCATCAGGCGTCCAACACCCTGAACGTCCAGTATCTCGAACGGGTTGTCCTGGAGTATGCCGGTCTTGTTGTACAGCGGCAGGAACTTGTTCTCTGCGTCTTCCCTGCTGAAGCTGAACGTTGCCTGAGTCAGGTCGTTTGTTCCGAAGCTGAAGAATTCCGCAACTTCCGCAATCGTGTCTGCGCGGACGCATGCGCGGACGACTTCAATCATCGTTCCGAGCTTTATCTTTATTTCAATGCCGTACTTCTTCTCGACTTCCTTCTTGATCTTTTCCTGCATTTCCTTGACGAAGCGGATTTCCATCTTCGTGCAGACCTGCGGGACCATTATCTCCGGCATCGCCTTGACCTTCTTCTTCAAGAGCTCTGCGGTTGCCTCGTAGATTGCGCGTATCTGCATCTCGTAGATTTCCGGATATGCAAGCCCTACGCGTACTCCGCGGTGGCCGAGCATCGGGTTGATTTCGGTCAGGTTGCGAACCTTTGCAAGGAGCTTCTCTTTCTCCGCAAGGATTTCCTCGATCATCTCAAGGGTCACGTCTTCCATCTTGCATTCCTTGAGGTTTATGTCTGTCGAGTACTTGAGCATCTGCTCGCGCAATACCTTGTTCGCCTCGCCCTTCGCCTTGGTGCTTGCAACGATTATGTCGCGTACTGCCTTGAGCGCGCCTACTTCCCTGAGCAATGCTTCGAGGGATGGCAGGAATTC
>JAQUQK010000164.1 GCA_028716125.1 Thermoplasmatota archaeon
AAAACGTCGTTACGCTTATAATCTAAAAACAGATGCAGGGGTACCTATTGAAGGATTTGCGCTACCCGCTTAGGGGCGTGGATTCGTTATGGTGATTTGATGGCAGAAAAAGACAAGGCAGCCGCGCCGGCACCGGCAGCGGAGAAAGCAGAAAAGGGCAAGAAGGGCGCAACCGAGAAGAAGGAGGCGCCGCAGCAGAAGATAAAGAAAGTCTCGGACAACCCGGACTTCAAGTACATCGTCCACCTTCTGAACACCGACATAAAGGGAGACCTGAAGGTAGAGTATGCGCTTGCAAGCATAAAGGGAATCGGACTGCGCACTGCGGCGGCAATCGTCGCAAAGGCAGGCGTTCCAAAGAACAAGTACATGGGCGACCTTGACGATGCGCAGATAGCATCGGTCGAAAAGGCAATCGCCACAATGACCGAATACGTCCCGCACTGGATGGTCAATCTCCAGAACGACCTGGAAACAGGCGACGATTCACACCTCATCGGCCAGGACCTGCTCGGAAAGAACAGGGACAACATCAACCTCATGAGGATGATTCGCACGTTCAAGGGCATACGCCATGAAATGGGGCAGCGCGTCCGCGGACAGCGCACCCGCGCACACGGCCGCCAAGGCCTGGCAGTCGGTGTCATAAAGAAGGCGGAGCCGCAGGGCGGATCCAAGGATGCAAAGAAAGAGGATAAGAAATAAGGAGGGATTAAATGGGAGTTCCAAAGTTCAGCAGACGCACATACGATAGGCCCTCTCACCCGTGGCGCACGGACCGCATGAAGATGGAAACCGAGATGCTCAAGAAGTTCGCACTCAAGAACAAGAAAGAGTTCTGGAAGGCGGAATCCTATCTTAGAGTCGTCCGCGGCCAGGCAAGAGAGCTTCGCGCTCGCGTAAAGACGGGCGAAGCACAGGCAAAGAAGGAAGAGCAGATGCTCATACGCAGGCTGTTCAACCTCGGCATGATTCCGACCCCGGATGCAACGCTTGATGACATTCTCGCGCTCAACGTCGAGTCAGTCCTCTCGCGCAGGCTGTCCACAATAGTGTATCTCAAGGGGCTGTCCGGCACAATCGAGCAGGCACGCCAGTTCATCAATCACGGCCACGTTGGAATCAACGGCCGCAAGGTCAATGTCCCGGGAATGCTTGTAACACGCGCCCAGGAGCAGAACATCGGATATATGTCCGGCTCGCCGTTCGTGGACCAGATGCACCCGATGAGGCCAAAAGTAGAATTCGGATCGGCACCTAGGCCAGCAGTAGCAAAGCCTGAGGCGAAAGCTGCGGCTAAAATGCCAATAACAAGCCCGCAGATTGCAGCCGAAAAAGCACCCGCACAAAAGGCGGCGGCATCTGCGGCAGCACCGGCGGCACCGGCAAAGGGAGCGTAAATAAGGGGGAATGAATATGGGAAAATGGGGAATAGCTCATATATTCGCATCGTATAACGACATAATAATAACGATAACCGATCTGACGGGCGCAGAGACAATCGCGAAGTGCTCCGGCGGAATGGTCGTGAAGGCATGCAGGGAAGAAGGAAGCCCGTATGCAGCAATGCAGGCGGCAACCCGCGCATCAGAAGCGGCTCTGGAAAAAGGCATTGAGGGAGTCCACATAAAAGTAAGGGCGCCCGGCGGGAAGAACGACCAGAAGCCGGGTCCAGGCGCGCAGGCAGCAATCAGGATGATTGCAAGAGCGGGCCTCAAGATCGGAAGGATCGAAGAAGTAACCCCGATACCGCACGACGGCTGCAAGGCCAAGGGCGGACGCAGGGGAAGAAGGGTTTAATTGACCGCTGGTGTATCCATGAAGATAGAGCCAAGGGATATTTCGGAAAACTCGATGCGCTTCGTGATAAGCAACACCACGCCCGCATTCATGAACATGATTCGCAGGGCGCTTGTGGCTGACGTGCCGAAGCTCGCAATCGACGATGTCATAATCTACGACAATACGTCGGGCCTGTTTGATGAAATAATCGCCCACAAGCTCGGTCTGCTTCCAATACCCACAGTTCCAGAGGAATTCGTCGAAAAGGCAAAATGCACCTGCAACGGCGAGGGATGCTCGAAATGCACAGTCCGCTACACCCTGTCAAAGGAAGGGCCGTGCACAATATACAGCGGCGACCTCACCCCAGACAGGCCGGGATTTGCATTCAGCGAGAAGCGCGTTCCGATAGTGAAACTGCTTCCGGGCCAGCGCCTCATAATTGAAGCAATAGCGGCCATCGGAACCGGGTCGAAGCACGCCAAGTGGCAGGCATCGTGCGGCGTTGGATATAAATATTACCCATCCGTTAAGATAGACGCGACGAAGTGCGACAACCATGGCGGATGCATAAAGGAGTGCCCGCAGGGAATCTTCAAGTTCGACGGCAAGAAAGTAGTTGTCGACCAGTCGAAGATTGAGAAGTGCACACTTTGCATGTCATGCCAGGAATACTGCGCTGTGGCTTCCGGAGCAATCGACGTGAAGTGGGACGAGAGCAAGATAATATTCAACGTCGAGACCGACGGCTCGATGAGCGCAGCCGAAGCGCTGCGCCAGTCCGCGAAATCCCTCAGGCAGAAATTCACGGAATTTGAATCCCTCCTTTAATTCTTCTTTTCATTTCGTTATTTTGAATTCTTTGCAGAATCTCATTTTATAAATTCTTTATCGATACGCGGGTGCTTACAACAATGCGGGAGTAGCTAAGCCTGGTCAAAATTGCGTGCAATTTTGGGCGCAAGCGCTCTGAAAGAGCGCGCAGTGGTCAAAGGCGATGGACTCAAGGGGTAAAAACCACATGACCTTCGGTTTTCCGGCGCACCAAATGCGCGCCTGTGAAATCCATTCCAGCAGTGGTCCGCAGGTTCGAAGCCTGCCTCCCGCACGGCCTCCTTTCTTTTCTTCTGCATAGTCGACCTTG
Source organism: Thermoplasmatota archaeon (assembly GCA_028716125.1). GTDB lineage: Archaea > Thermoplasmatota > JAQUQK01 > JAQUQK01 > JAQUQK01 > JAQUQK01. The sequence continues at coordinate 2,927 of JAQUQK010000164.1, forward strand.
ACGGCCTCCAGCCATAAGAAAAGAAAGTAGTCCGGCCAGTCAAAGAAAAGAAACAGGGGTTGCGGTGCAACCCCTAAACCGCAGGTTAGAAGGGGAATCAGGAGTCAGAGAGAACTGAAGGGGGAGAACACTATTTGGCGACCTAAAGGGAGCCAAGAGTGGTTTCTCCCCCTGCGGGTCATCATACGAAGCCTGCCTCCCGCACACATCGATCAAACAAAATTTCAAAAAGGTGAAAACGTGGCATTCGACATAGCGCAGATATTAAACATATTCATCAGCGTATTTGCAATAGTAAATCCTCTTGGGAACATACCGTCGTTCTTGGCTCTGACAGAGGGGTATTCAAAGGAAGAAAAGATGCACGTCATATTGAAAATAGTTCTCATAGCAAGCGGCGTGCTTGTGGTATTCGGCTTGATTGGCAACTATATTTTCCAAATGTTCAGCATAACGGTTCCGGCATTCCGCATAGCCGGAGGGATGCTGATAATACGCGTTGCATTCTCGATGATGCAAGGGCAGCGCTCCCAGACAAAAATAACCCATGAGGAGCTTCAGGACGCGCTAGAACGTGAGGCGGTTGGAATTACGCCGCTGGCCGTCCCTCTGTTCGCAGGGCCAGGAGCAATAACAACAGTAATGCTCTATATCGGACAATTCAGCCAGGAAGGCAGAGTTCTGCCGACGCTGTGGGTCTTTGCCTCGATTCTGCTCACAATGGGTGCTTCCGGCATTCTACTGAAATATGCATCGCAACTGAACAAATATCTCGGCAAGTCGGGCCTTATGGTCTTCTCGAGGATCATGGGTCTTATACTTGCGGCAATCGGCGTCCAATTCATAATCAACGGCGTAAGTGATATCGTATTTGGCCTGATGAGCGGCGCAGTTTGATCTTTCTTTTTTAAGATGGGCATATTTTTTAGGTTTTTGGGCCAATATCCAAAATCGACTCACGCTCGAATTTTTGATCAGAAAAATTATACAAACTGCAAAATTTATTTTATATGCTCCCGTCGGGATTTGAACCCGAGTCCAGGCCTCGAGAGGGCCCGATGATTGGCCGCTACACTACGGGAGCAAAATTTGTCCAACAAATTTTGCGACCCAGCGCTGTTGCCACGCAACAGCGCGCTGGGACAGTTTGCGAAGCAAACTGGATATTCTAAAAACAACAATAAAGAAAAAAATTACTGCTGAGCCGCCGGCTCTGCAGGC
>JAQUQK010000165.1 GCA_028716125.1 Thermoplasmatota archaeon
CAAGAGCATCCCGAGCATCCCTATTATTGCAATGCGTTTCATAGCCACCACTGCGAAATCGGCGCCTCTATATAAAAAGACTGTGGATAGATCGTTTAAACGAGGAGAAAAATGAATTATTGTCTGCGCCTTGCTTTACAATCATTCCTGCCCCGAATCATCCCCTTCTGGAGGCATGAAGAAATCTTGTGGTCCGCGCTCGAAAGCTTCAAGCGTTAGCTTGCACTGGTCTTTTCCATATTCAAGCTGCACCGGGAATACCTGCGTCGAGGTAAGACGGTCTCCGTAGCCGCCCTGGAATATTTCAAGCCTAAGCTTGCTGCCCGCAGAAATCACCACGTCAAGCGGTTCGATGTATATTGTGGCGGACATTTTTGTTCCCGGGACTACAACAGTCATCGTGTCCCCGCCCTTCGGGAATCGCAGGTCGACCTGGCTCCATCCGACAATCTTCGTTTCGCTATCATTCACGGAATAAAGGTATGCAGTAGCAGATCCGCCGGGGCCAAGCGGCGTTACTGTTATGTTCAGTAAGGGGGAACCGGCGAATCTGAGTTCCTTTGCGAAAGGATCCGTTTCGAATGCTATGCACTTGTCAGTTCCGGGGTTTGGAGCTTCGGCCAATGGGTTGCCGACATAGTCCGTATTTGCGGGTATTATCCCGCTCGCGGTCGCATCTGAAGGAGCATTCGAGAGCTTTCCGTCAGCGCCCAAGTAGAAAGACACTGGCATTGCGTCCTTTGGCGGCCATGACTCTTCATTTCTCCACTTTCCGCTGCAATCCTCAACCTGCACCTTCGGCCCAAGGTCGATGCTCGTGTTTCCATTAAGCCAGTAGTCGAACCACCTAATGAATATTTCAGACCAGTCCCAGCGCATGTGGTCGGTGCTCATGATAGCCGCTGAGTCCGGATAGTTGTGCTCCCACTGCCCAAGCATGTATTTTACAACGATTCCCTTTTCCTCAAGGCTTGGAACCCAGGGATAGAAGTTGTGCGGGTCGACGTTCCAGTCCTGAAGGCCATGCACCAGAAGTATGCTTCCCTTGTAGTTTTTCTCAACGCCGGGGCGAAGGTTTCTTTCAGACCAGTATCCCAGCGGGTCGCGCTCGCCGGCAATCGTGCTGTACATCGCCGAGACAAAGCCCTTGTATGACTCAAGGCACGTCGCTCCGCCTGCTATGTTTTTCGCGCTCCTGCCTTCCATAACTCCCGGAGGTATGTTCGAATCAAAGCCGATGCCGTTGATGAAGTAAAGCGCATTCAGGACGCCAGGCCCGCGGAATTCGGTGCCATTCTTGAACATGCATGCATATTCGTCGCTTATTCCAGAGATGGGAACTATTGTCTTAAGGTACTTGTTGCCCCTGCACGCCACTTCCCACGGCGTAGATCCGTCATACGACTTGCCCATCAGGGCCACGTTTCCATTGCACCATGGCTGCTGCCCAAGCCAGTTTACGGACTGGTTCAGGTCAAGTTGCTCCGCGTTTCCCATCATGTCGCTTCCTCCGCCGCTGTCGGCCGATCCCCTAGTGGCGACGGCCGCTATTGCATATCCGCGCGGTATCAGGACCGTTGCCCATTTGGCGGAAACCGCATCGGTCATTATTGACGTGACCTGCATTGGGTAGTAGTACGGCCCCGCATCCACAACGACAGGCACCTTGACGCCTTCGGGAACGTTTGGCCTTATTACGCAAAGCTGTATGTCGACGCCGTCGTATTCGCTTACCAGGTAAGTCACTTCTTCAGGCAGCGCGGTATAATTGCCATTGTCAAGCGGGAATGAAAAATCGCCGGATGCATCATATGTTCCAGGAAACACAGACGTATTCGAAAATCCGCCGACAAATACGTTCTCCTGCTTTTCCTCTATCTTGGGCGCCTCGCTTTTGCTAATGCAGCCTGCAAAAACCGCACCGACCATCATAACTGCCAAAACCAACGCAACCAACTTCATTTTTTCTCACCTTTGAATGCCTGCAAAAAGTAAGCGGCATTTTGTTATAAATACATTATTGTAATCCCGGATCAATATATGTCGGCAAACGCCGAAACCAATTATGGAACAGTTTAATACGCATCTTCAATTCAATGGATGGTGAAGCATGATAAAGGCCGTCCGCAAGGGACTCCCGGTTGTTTCGGTGGTAATTCCTACACTCAACGAGGAGAAGTACATAGGGAACACTCTGAAAGCGATTCGCAGCCAAGACTATCAGGGCCAGATAGAGATAATAGTTTCCGATGCGGATAGCACCGATCGCACCATGGAAATCGCTGGAAAGCTCGCCGACAAAACGGTTGTTGCCGAAAAAGGAATCGCAAGGGGCAGAAACACCGGCGCAAAAGGTGCAAGCGGGGAGATACTCATTTTCGTTGATGCTGACACGATGCTGATTTCCAACACGGTCTCGGAACTGGCGCGCGCCATCCAGCACGACGGCATAGTGGGCGCCACCTGCCCGATAGTCCCGATGGGGTGCAAGAGGGGCGAGATTATTTTCTATTCAGTCCTGAACGACATAGTAAAGCAGACGATACGGGCAAAAGACCCCCACATACCAACTATGTGCGTCGCATACTCCAAAAAAGCGTTCGAATTCGTCGGCGGCTTCGATGAGAATATGGACACTTATGAGGATTCCGACCTTTCAAGGCGCATTGGAAAACTGGGGCGCATAAAATTCGTTGACTCAACGCTTGCCGTTACTTCGCCTAGAAGGCTGAGAAACTGGGGCGGAGCTGCAGCGAGCCTGATGCGCTATGGCCTCTACAGCATGTATTATAAGTTCACTGGCAACGGAGTGAAGATAGACAAATATAAGCCGGTAAGATAACATCCCGCAGACTTATGATAACCAAAAAGCGCCACCTCGAAATCACACTCCAGCGCATTCCGCGCCACCCGAAGCCCAAAGCGAATTTGGAGCAGTATCTAACTCCCGCGACGATTGCCGCCGACGTACTCTGGAATGCATATGCTCTTGGCGATATTGAGGGCAAGAAAGTGGCAGATTTGGGATGCGGAACCGGAATTTTTGCCATCGGGGCGGCGCTTCTTGGCGCGAAAGAAAGCGTGGGCGTGGACATTGACCCTGACGCAACCGTTGTGGCGGAAGTCCAGGCAAGGGAGATGGAAGTAAGCGACACGGCGCGCTTTGTTTCCACGGACATACAGTATTTTTCGGAGAATGCCGATACCGTAATCCAGAACCCGCCGTTTGGGGCGCAAAAGGCGCACAGAAAGGATGCGGACCGCATATTCCTTTCAAAGTCCATGGAAATCGCCCCGGTGGTTTATTCGTTCCATCTTGCGGAAACGGAGAAGTTCGTGGAAAAGTTCGTTGAATCCCTTGGCGCATCCGTCACGCACAGGTTTTACTATAGATTCCAGATTCCACACACGTACGCGTTCCACACCAAGGAAAAAGTCGAATTCAACGTCGTGGTATTGCGGATTGAAAAGCAGAGGACCTAAAATGACTCTTGCGCTTACAATCATAATTGGAATTCTCATCGGCCTTTTTACTGGCGTGTGTTCCGGCCTATTTGGGATAGGCGGCGGACTTGTGTCAATTCCCTTGATGCATGTTGTTCTTGGAATTCCCGGCGAAGTCGCAATTGGAACTTCGCTGTTTCTCATAATTCCGACCACGCTTTCGGGCGCACTCGTCTACAGCAAAAAGAAGATGGTGGATGCAAAGACCGGGCTTATCTGCGGTGTTGCAGGCATACCGACCGCAATGCTTGGCGCTTACTTAAGTAACATTCTTTCAGGCAAGATATTGATGCTGACGTTCAGCGCTTTGCTTATTGGAATCGGCATAAAGATGCTTCTTCAGAAAAAGAAAAGCGCCGGGAACGGCGAGGCGCACAAAATTGACGCAAAATACGTTGCAATCGCATCCGTAATTGGCGCATCTGTCGGCTTTATTTCAGGCCTTCTTGGAATCGGCGGGGGCTTTTTGCTCATTCCGGCATTTTTGATGATACTGGGCCTTTCAATGCACGAGGCGATAGGCACGTCGCTTCTTTCAATTGCAATCTACGGAATTCCTGGCGCAATCACCCACGCCA
>JAQUQK010000166.1 GCA_028716125.1 Thermoplasmatota archaeon
CTCCGACCTTCTTTCCAAGGAGTGGCGCAAGGGTCGCATCGACGTTTACGATTCTGCCGTGCTTGGGGTCCTGGAGCTTTGCGGACTTGATGTGCGCCCATATCTTCTTTGGCACTTCAAAGCGCGGACCTTCCTTCTTGCCCATGAATGCGGCCAACGGGCCTTCGAACGCAACTGGCTTCATTATTGCGGAAACTGCTTTTGCCATAGAATCCAGTTGGCAGTAATACCGCCGTTGTTTATAACGGCTTTTATTTGGCAAAGACGAAAATTCGGCGTCATTTTTCTGCGCAATTTCGGCGTAAAGAATTGGGTTTAATAACCTCATTTTGATTCCTATTGGGACTGCACGATAAACATGAACGTCAAGGGGATCGGGGACAAGACTTACGAGCGCATTCTTGAAAAGTTCGGGAACGAAGGCGCTTTCCTTTCAGCGGCGCAGAACATGGACGTGGATTCCATCGCCGAAATTGACGGAATCGGGGAGAAGCGCGCAGTTGATATCGTCCTTTCAATTCTTGGCGTTGAATCTTCGGCATTCCTGAAAACAGAATATGCAGAGCGGCTTTACCGCGAAATTCTTGCGCTCCTGGATTCGTATGCGTGCACGAGAAGCGCCAAAAATAGAATTGCTCTTTTGCAGCCCTCAAAGGACAAAAACCGGATTGAGAATTCACTGAAATTTGCGCAGGAAGCAAAGGCATTGGCCGCCTCGCTTGCGCTCAAGCGCGAGGAAATCACAAATCATCTTAAATCCATTGGAAAGCTCAAGGAGCCGTTGCCTAAATTTGACAGCTCGCGCACGATTGTCGTGGACGAATACGACGCGCCGATTGTCCGGACACTTTCAAAATATCATTCGGTTGTCACCGCAGACGACCTTTCTTCAGACCCGGGGCTGGTGCTTTATGCATATTCCTCCGGGAAAATGGACACGAGCACGATTGAAAATATGATTACCGTTCCATTGGCAGCGCCCCTATACGAAATTGTGCCGGAATCCGCGATTTCATTTTACATTTCAAACCGCGAAACATTGGAAAGGGTGGCCGCCGTCAGAAAGGCGCTAGGGCGCGAAAGCTGCATAGAGGATGCGCTTGAAGACGTTGACGGCATCAAAAAATCAGAATTGGACATTCAGAAGATGGACCTGGCGGTAAGAAACGCGCTTGACAGGATAAACGCAAAACTGAAGGAGAAAGTTAAGGAACTCTCGATTTCAGGCGACGACCTGCTTGAAATGATGGGAAGCGGGATGCCAAAGAAGATTCAATCCCTTTATGATGTTGTAATCGCAGAAGAAGGCGCAACAATAAAGGAAGAGTGCGGCTACGCAATCAAGCCGTTCAAGATGAAATACCCTGTCGAAATCGATGACGAGGAATTCGAGAAGGAAAAGCAGCGCATCAAGGTAAAGGCGGACACCGAATTGTATTACAAGAAGGTCAAGGCAGCAAAACAACTTGCGCTCCTGCGCCCGGAAATCGAGCAGGAGTTCAGGGAAATCATAGACTTTGACTACAAGTTCGCGCTTGGAAATTTTGCCCTGGATTACGACCTGAACACCCCGGAAATCATCGGAAACGAATTCAACGTTTCAAATGGAATTCACATCAATCTCGCGCGAAATCCGAAGGGTCAGCGCATCTCCTATGGAATCGGAAACGGCACTAATACTGTGATTCTCACTGGCGCAAACAGCGGTGGAAAAACAACCCTGCTGGAAACTTTCGCGCAGACATGCATACTGGCGCAAATGGGACTGCCAGTGTGCGCAAAGGGCGCGAAGGTCGCAATAATGGATGAGCTGTATTTCTTCTCAAAGCAGCGCTCGCTGGATGCTGGCGCATTTGAATCGTTCCTGCGCACCTTCCTGCCGCTTGTCACCACAGATACGAAGAAACTGATCCTCGCCGACGAGCTTGAAGCAATAACAGAGATAGGCGCCGCCTCTAAAATCATCGGCAGTTTCATAGACATGATGAAGGAAACTAATTCATATTCAATCCTTGTCAGCCACATGGCGCCCGAAATCCACAAATACACCGACGTGCGCATCGATGGCATTGAGGCGAAAGGGCTGGACGAGAACTACGAATTGATTGTTGACAGGACGCCGCGTATAAACTATCTCGCAAGAAGCACGCCTGAACTGATTCTGCGCAGATTGCATGCAAAATCAAATGGAAAGATGAAAGAGATTTACGACAGGATTCTGGGACTTTTTAACGGCAACTAGGCGACCTACAGCCGTGTGATTGTTATGCTTGCCGGGAAATCTTTGTGGTCATAGATTTGGTGCGGCCCCACACAGGCAGAGCCGATGCTTGGTGCGCCCACAAGACCTGTGCCAGTTGGATCCGGCACATCGGGGGCACTCTCATCCCACATTTGCGTCCAAGGTCCGGAACTTGCAAGCCATACAGATGCCGTTAGTATTTCTTCGGCTTCTACTGCGCCGTCAAAGCCCTCGGCCCATTTTATGTCGAATTCGACCTTTTCGCTGCCGCCCGAAGATAATCCTTGCGAGTAACCCCTGCCAACACCAATTATCGTATCGCCCATTTTAAGTTCGAGTTTTATTTTTACCTGCGCAACTGTCGGCGCCGCTTGGTCTGCACCGAGGAAGACGACTGCATGCACGGATTTGGATACATCTAACTTAACTGCTTCTATTAGAGGGGCAGTTGAGAAAGATCCTGTTTGCCCCACGAGTGCGGGTCCATATGCCCCATTTGCAGAATAATCCTTCTGCGGCTCCGCATTAAATGTTGTGTTTTCATCCATAGTGCCGACTACTGGCGCATACATGATTGGCGCGGGAGCAGTACCGCCGCCCTGCGCTTGTCCTCCAGGATTATGGAAATAATAAACCGCAGTTTTGTTGATTATCTTTTGTTCCGGCTCCTGCACGATTGTTTCGTTAGCTGGTGCAGTTTCATTTACAGGATTCTGGATTGTTTGTTCCTGTTGCGGCGTGTTCTGCACTTCCGTCTTTTTTTCGCCTACACACCCAGCAAACCCGCCAGCCACAAGCATCACCATTAGACACAATACTAAAATTTGCTTCATTTAATTACCTCATTGGGCATTTACCCTGACATGTAAGTATCTTATAAATTTATAAACGTTGGGATAAAAATGATGAAAATCAAAACTTGCACGTCGGATCCGTCCATCTTCCTGCGCGCTTTACTGCCCGTTTCCAGCCCTTGTAGAGGCAGTTGCGCTGCTGTTCGGTCATCGCGGGCTTGAATACTACGTCCAGAACCCTTGACTTCTTTATGTCCTCTTTTGACTGCCAGTAGCCTACGGCAAGCCCTGCCATGTATGCGGCGCCAAGCGCAGTGACTTCAAGGTTCTTCTGGCGCTCGACTTCGACGTTGCAGACGTCGGAAAGGAACTGGAGCAGGAAGTTGTTGCGCGATACGCCGCCGTCGGCCTTTATTGACGTGACTTTGACGCCGGTGTCTTCCTTCATTATCTCGATGATGTCCTTTGACTGGTATGCCAGCCCTTCGAGTACAGAGCGGACTATGTGCGCCTTTGTCGTTCCCCTGCTGATGCCTATGAGCGCCCCGCGCGCATGCGCGTCCCAGTATGGGCTTGCAAGGCCGGTGAATGCAGGAACGAAGTAGATTCCGCCGGTATCGGGAACGCTTTTTGCAAGAGTTTCGGTCTCGCCCGGCTCTTTAATCATCTGCAGTTCATTCTTCAGCCAATTTACAGCCGAGCCTGCCATGCTTGCCAATCCTTCGAGCATGTATGTCGTTTCGCCCTTTATGCTCCAGGCGATTAGCGGTATCATTCCATGAATTGATGACGGCGGCTTGCTTCCGACGTTCATGTCTATGAAAGTGCCTGTGCCATTCGTGACCTTGACCTCGCCCTTGCCAAAGCACGCCTCGCCGAAGAGCGCGGACTGCTGGTCTGCAAATACGGAGCGGATTGGAATCGGCTTGCCGAAAAGATCTTCGCAGGTTTCGCCGAAATCGCCGGAAGTATCGCGCACTTCGGGCAATATGTTCGTCGGTATGTCGGCAAATCCAAGAATTATTGAGCTCCAGGCCTTGT
>JAQUQK010000167.1 GCA_028716125.1 Thermoplasmatota archaeon
GTCTGGCAGTGCAGGCGGACGGCGCCAATTTGCGACGGGCTGAAGAAGGAAGGGTACTGCGATGAAATTCGCGAAAAGACGGGGCTCGTCGTAGACGCATATTTCTCAGGCACAAAGATAAAATGGATTCTTGACAACGCGCCAGAAGCCAAAAAGAAGGCAAAGGAAGGAAAGGCGCTCTTTGGCAACATAGACACATGGCTAATCTGGAAACTCACTGGCGGAAAAGTCCACGCGACAGATTATTCAAACGCATCAAGGACAATGATTTACAACATCCGCAAATTGAAATGGGACGCGGACCTTTGCGAGACAATGGGCATCCCAATGTCAATGTTGCCAGAGGTAAAGCCATCCAGCGGATTGTTTGGGTATACAGAGAAAAAACTCATTGGCGCGGAAATCCCTATTGCCGGAGACGCAGGCGACCAGCAGGCCGCACTCTTCGGCCAGGCTTGCCACAAGCCGGGAATGGCAAAGAACACTTACGGAACCGGAAGCTTCATGCTGATGAATACGGGCGACGAAATTTACAAGTCTAAGAACGGTCTCGTCACCACAATCGCATGGGGACTAAACGGAAAAGTGGACTATGCGCTCGAAGGCTCCGTATTCATCACAGGCGCAGCCGTCCAGTGGCTTCGCGACGGCCTTAAAATCATAAACAAAGCATCGGAAACGGAAGCGATGGCAAAAAGCGTTCCTGACACCGGCGGGCTTTATTTCGTTCCGGCTTTCGTAGGCCTTGGCGCACCTTATTGGGATATGTATGCGAGGGGAACAATCGTCGGAATCACAAGAGGAACGACCCGCGAGCACATGGCAAGGGCAGCGCTCGAGGCAATAGCATTCCAGACAAACGACGTCCTCACCGCAATGGCAGCAGACTCAAAAATCAACCTGAAGGCGCTTCGCGTCGACGGAGGCGGATGCGCAAATAATTTCACGATGCAGTTCCAGGCGGACGTGCTTGGCGTTCCAGTTGAAAGGCCGAAGGTCGTTGAGACGACGGCTCTTGGCGCAGCATATCTCGCGGGACTTGCGGTTGACTACTGGCACGGAATTGAGGAAATTGCGCAGAAATGGAAGCGCGACGCAGTATTCGAGCCATCCATGACAAAGGAGCAGCGCGAGAAGCACATCAAGGGATGGAAGAAAGCTGTAGAGCGCGCCTCTAAATGGCACGAGAGCGATTGTTAGGCTAAGGTAAATTAATAATCTGAAAGGTGAATTAAATGGCAAACGGACTTTTGAAGAGGATGGGCGGCGAAGTGCTTGGCACTTTCATACTGTTGCTATTCGGATGCGGAGTCGTGGCAAACGTTGGCCTTGCGCCGCGCCTTGCATCAGCGGGATACGACTGGCTTGCGATAACTTTTGGATGGGCGCTTGGCGTGATTGTAGCAGTTTACGTCGTGGGTGGCGTTTCTGGCGCGCACCTGAATCCGGCAGTGACGATTGCGTTTGCCGCAAAAAAGAAATTCCCTGCAAGCGAAGTAATTCCGTACATAATTGCGCAGACTCTTGGCGCATTCCTTGGGGCGGCAGGAGCATTCTTCGCATACCACGACGGAATGGTTGCGGCAGGATATCCAAACATTTACTGCACTGGGCCGGGCTCAATTTTCGGCCAGGCATTCTGGGGGAGCGCAACCGGAATTGCAAGCTCGGGCCAGTATACACTGTATAACTCGATATTCACTGAATTCATCGGCACGACGGTCCTGCTCTGGGGCATACTGGCGGCAGGCGACAGCAAGAACATGGGATTTGGCAAGACAACCGCCCCGATTATTGTTGGCGCAACAGTACTTGGAATCGGCCTGGTTCTTGGCGGGCCAACTGGGTATGCAATCAATCCCGCACGTGACTTCGGCCCACGCTTATTCGGCGCCCTCAGCGGAACCACCGGCCTGTTCGACGGCTGGTATTGGCTTATCGTTCCGATACTGACGACAATCGCAGGCGCGCTGTTCGGAATATTCACATACGACTGGTTCGTGACGGCAGCGCTTCCAAAGCCGAAGGAAGAGGAAAAGCCTGCAATTGCTCCGGCGGCAGTTCAGGCAAAAGCAATTACGGCATCGGCAGTCAAGGGGGCCCCGGCACCTGGCACCGTGAAGCAGATTGGGCGCGTCAAGATAAGATACGGAGTTTACGGAAAAATAGACCAAGTGATGGAAAAAATTACACAGAAATAATTCTTTTTAGTTTTTCTTTTCCACGTCCCTGCTCGCCAGCACGTCTGCGCCAGTGCCTAGAATATTCGGCACTATAATATCTCCGCATTTTACGGGCGCCTTTACAGTGACTTTTGAGAGTTCCTGCATTGCCTTTGGCAGGAGCGCCTTCGGGATGGTTTTCTTGGTGTGGACAGGGAGCATGTGGACGATTCCCCCTTCTATCTTTACTGTCGTGATTATTGTCCTGCGCGGGTCCTTTACTTCCTCGCGCACGTATTCCTGGCCGCGTTTGCAAGTGGCGCCGCTCATTTCAACGACGTCCGGCCCGTCTACCCATGCGGATATCCTGCAGCCCATCGGGCATCTTATGCAGGTGAATTCGCGCTGCTCTTTCATTGTTTCACCTCTTGCTTGGGGGCGGGCTTTGCAGCGGGCGCTGGCGCAGGAACCACCTCAATGTAAACGTCCTTCTCGCCAAGCTTCTGCAACTGCTCCGGCTTGAGCTCTATGCGTATCATTTCCGGCGGGTTTACTATTCTTTCGCGCTTCTCGGCAAGCACCTCGCCGTCTTTGCCAGCGCGTATTTTTGCAATCATATTCTTGCCAGGGCACTTAACGCGGAAATAGAGTGTTGCTGGCTGCTTGAATTCCGCGGACTTGATGAGTTCCGGAACAGCATATCTGACGTTCTCTCCAGCAACTACGCTTATCGGCTTCTCACGCATCTTTGTCTCGCCGCGTATGAATATTGCAGCGCCATTGCCCGCTGTCTTGCCAGACGACGTGACGTCATCCACAAGGTCGTGGACATGGACTACGTTTCCGCACGCGAAGAATCCTTCGGCTGAAGTCTGCATCATTTCATCGACAACAGGGCCGCCCGTTATTCTGTCAAGCGCAACTCCTGCCTGTTTTGAAAGTTCGTTTTCAGGGATAAGTCCGACCGAGAGAATCACAGTGTCGCATGGTATGTATCGCTCAGTGCCTGCAATCGGATTCATCTTGTCATCGACCTTTGCGACCGTGACGCCTTCAACGCGCTTCTTTCCCTTTATGTCAACTATTGTGTGCGAAAGATGGAGCGGAATTCCATAATCTTCAAGGCACTGAACTACGTTGCGCGAAAGCCCGCTTGGAGTCGGGAGTATTTCGTAAACTCCCTCGACGGAAGCGCCTTCAAGCGTCAGCCTGCGCGCCATTATGAGTCCGATGTCGCCGGAGCCGAGAACCACAACGCACTTTGCAGGCATCAAGCCTTCGATGTTGATGTATCTCTGGGCCGTGCCCGCGGTGAAAACTCCTGCCGGGCGGTAGCCCGGAATTCCTATCTGGAATCGGGTGCGCTCCCTGCATCCCATCGAAAGCACGATTGCCTTTGCCTTGAATTCAAGAAGCCCCTCGTTCTTGCTCGCCGCAACAATTTCCTTGCTCTTGGTTATCTCAAGGACCATTGTGTTAAGTTTCACTTTTATTCCGGTCTTTTTCATGGCGTCAATATCGCGCTGAGCGTATTCAGGCCCCGTGAGCATTTCTCCGTAAGTGAAAGTTCCAAAGCCGTCGTGTATGCACTGCGGCAAAATTCCGCCGAGCTGGTTGTCGCGTTCGAGTATGTAGATATCCTGCACGCCCGCCTCGTATGCCGAGAGCGCCGCAGCCATTCCAGCAGGTCCGCCGCCTATTACTATCAAATCAGCATTTATTGTTCCGCTCACTGCATCACCTTTTCCTTTGTCTTTCCGAAGAAAACGTT
>JAQUQK010000168.1 GCA_028716125.1 Thermoplasmatota archaeon
CCAGTGTAAGGCCCGCCGCCTACAACCAGAACAACGCCATTATCGCCCTTGTGGGAATCTGATTTTGGTATGGGATAGAAAACTTTCAAATCGCCTGTGCCTACAAAGTCGCGCGCCTCCGCCGGAATGCCAATATCTGCAATTACAATTTTTCCAGACTTTCCTTTCATTCCTTCCTTTTCACCGTGGAAAGTGACAGTGGCTTTCGGCTTGATTGCGCCAGCATTTCCAAGTCCCGTTGGAATATCCACCGCAAGAATTGGAATTCCAGATTTGTTCATCGCAAGAACGTAGGATTTGTATGGTTCTTTGAGTTCGCCAACTGTTCCAAAACCCAGAAGCGCATCAATCATAAGGTCGCAGTCGTATTTTTTCTTCGCATCGAATTCGGAAAATTTCACGCCAGCGCCATACATCTTCTCGAAATTTCTACGAGATTCGGCAGTGCGTATTTTTTCAGGCGCTTCCGCCAAAATCACTTCAACATTTTTGCCCTCCTTTTTCAAGTGGCGCGCAGCCATAAACCCGTCCCCGCCGTTGTTGCCTGCGCCGCAGAAAATCAGAATCTTTTTTGCCTTTGGAAATTCTTTTAGCGCAACCTCTGCCACAGCATTTCCCGCAGTTTCCATCATTTCTTCCGCGGTCTTGCCAAGCGATTGCGCGTTGAGGTCAAGGGCCCTTGCCTCTTTCAGGGTGAGCATGGAATATGGTATGCTTGGCCGGATATATTAGGATTGGGAAAAACCGGATTATAGCGGCTCCCTTTCCACTTCCAAAGCATCCGCAGTTGGATACTCTTCCACAAGGAAAGTTTCGAGACCGTTCTTCTTTAGAATTTTGTTGAATTTGCGGATTGTCTTTTCAGCCATCTCAATCCTGCGCCTCTCTGGTGTGTATGCCCAGAATTTCTTTGAAATGTTCAGATTTTCCACAATTGCAACGGCCTTTTCAGACTCAAGTTTTCCAAATTCAATTACACCGTGAATTATCGTGCCGTCCTCTGAAATTTCGTCGTAGGATCTTGCGATTTTCTTCGCCCTTCGCGCCAGTCGGCGGCGCAGCTGTATTGCATCCTTATAGCTTGAAGAGCAATAGTGGACGCACAAGTCGGAATCGATGAATTTTTCCACGACTTTAAGCGCCGTTTCTTCGCTTCCTTTTACGGCACTTGACATTTCGTCCTTCACGTCGTATCCTTTAGCGTTAAGCGCATCGCAATTTGTTTCCGAGAATTCCAGTTCATTCAAATTCAGGAATTTCACGCCAGCTTTTTCAAGGTAAACCCCAAGAGCAAAAATCTCTTTTTCCTTGCCCGGAATCGTGGGAATTTCAACGCCGGTGTCTATTTTCGCCTTGATTGATTTGCGGATGAGCGCGTCGTATTCGGTCCCGTCCATTTTGTTCCAAATTCCCACTGGCGGATGGAATCTTATTTCGTCGAGCCCAGCATCCGCAAGTGCGTCAATCAATTTCAAATCGAAAGTCGGCCCGCAATACATGTGGATTTGGTGCGCCTTTCCGAAATATGCCTTCAGCATTTTTATGAAATGTATTGTGCGCTCCGGAACGAGCATCGGGTCGCCGCCTGTGATTCCCGTGCCTTTTGCGTCGATGGATTCCGCTTCCTTAATCACGGCAACATCCGCCGCTGCGAAATCGCTGTCAACTGCGCTTCCTTCACCGACAAAAAGCTCATTCGCATAAACTACGTCCTTGTTTTTCTTCTTCTCGGAAAGCGGGCAAAAGAAGCACGAATATCCGCACTTTCCGGTGACAAGCATGACCATCTTTGCGCCCTCGTCGCAAAGCACGCAGCCGTCAGGGAGTTTTCCTGTAAAAGCGGAGCCGCAGCCCATTTCGCAAATATTTGATTTGGAAGCCAAGGAATCAAAGAAGAATCAGAAATAAATGGATAATTGTTTTGAAATTGGCGGAAACAGGCTTTACAGAAAACGCCGCATTATCGGGCGCTTCTCCGAGCGGCGGGCGACTTCCCTGAATCCTGCCTTGACAAACGCAGACGCAAGGCCCGTATAGACAAACGCGTCTGGAAGTTCTTCTTTTTTCAAGTCCGTAGGGTAACCTTCGACTATTTTCGCGCCCCTGCCTCCCGCGTATTTCACCGCCGCTTTCAGCAGTTCCGAAGTCAAGCCCTTGCACCTAAACTCCTTTGCCACAAAGAAACATGTTACAGACCAGACCGGTTTTTCGTCAACCCTTTTCAGTATTCGGGATCTTTCAAGGCGCAAGTATTCTTCGCGCGGGGCGATTGCGCACCAGCCCACTGGAGCGCCATCAAAGTAAGCAAGAATCCCAGGAACTTTGCCGGAATCGACGATTTCTTTTATCGCTTTCCTGTTCATTTCGTTTTTCTGCCGGATGAACTGGGAGTATGGAATTCTCCACCACATGCACCAGCACCCTTCGCATGCGCCGTTCTTTCCGAACAAAGTTTCGAAGTCGCGCCATCGACCGGGAGTAAGCGGATGAAATTCTAAAGATAATTGCGCATTTGTTTTTTGCTTGATGTGTTTGGCGGATTTTTGAGGCATTTTTATCAATTTGAGGTTGCTGGAAGAATGATGGCTGTTTGGCATCGCTTTATATTAATTCCCTCGCCCGTTCAGCAAACGCTTCCCTTTTCATCGCCTTTGCTTCGGCCTTCTGCTCTTTTTCGGGCTTCTCTTTTTCTTTAGACTTTCCGAAGAGCCCCATTCAATCGCCCCTGGATTGCGCCGAGCGGGCTCTTTCCTCGTCTATGGAAATTATGCCTCTCTTCTTTACGAACTTGGGCGGCTTATACGCCAGATATACCATCACGTTCGCCAGCAGGAAAATTCCGGCATAAATTGTCAGCCATGTTGGACTGTTGCCTATGCCTGCAATGCTGGCGACTAGCTTGGAGGCGAATGGCAGGAGTATGCCCGTAGCTATCAACAAGACGCGGTACTTTTGCGTTGGCGTGTCCAGTTTGAAGTAAATTGAATACAGCGCTATGCACACCGCTATCTGCGGCAGCATAAGGGCGAGGGACAGCAGCAAGCCCAACACAGGCGACATAGGAACGTAAGCGTCTCCTGGATGGTATGTCGTTCCTTCTATGATCTTGGTTTCAGTAATCACGGTGGGATGCGCCATAATAATCAGGATCATGGCAGATATGGCTACCGCCGCGTATAACACCGCTACAGGCAATATCTTTTTTTCGCTGCCGGCGAAAAGGAAGAGCGTGTAGTATAGCAGCCCGAACGTGGCGAACATCAAGAGCGGCCAGGTCGTATAAATAACGGGTATGCCGAACGAATATATCCCGTAGCTGATTGTGATGTCGTTTATGATTGATACTACCATCGTCGCGCCGGTTATCCCCCACCACAGCCCGAACATTATCGTGGGGCGCCTGTATTCGGTCCGGATTTTTCTTCCTATGAATATGGCGGCAATCATGAGAAGCAGGACAGACGAGCAGGCATACATGACTTCCCGAAATACCATCAACGTTTCCATTTATATCAACCTGTAATTTGAATATGCGCATACCCCTATATATTCGTTTCAATTGTCTCTCCCTGTTTTCCATATTGTTTCCAAGAAGTCTGTTCACAAACACCTATAAGCGAATAGTTTATGCAGGGGTCGTTTATTGGAAAACAGAAATTTGGATTTCTGCAAAAGAATTCCAGATGTGAATCCTGAAAATGAAATATGCTGAAAGGATTGTGAAGAAAACTCTCGGTTAAAATTCGGAATTTCCCGTTTTTATCCTGCGCAGAAGCGCCGCTGGAGATTTTTCTGTCATGCTGCTCTAGGATAAAAACAATGGAATCGCAAT
>JAQUQK010000169.1 GCA_028716125.1 Thermoplasmatota archaeon
AGCGGGGATTCCAGTCGCCCTACGGGCTCCTTCCATCCCCGCTCTTCCTTCATGACGCGCAACGCGCCAATCAACCGTGTAGTGTAATTCATTTCCATTTTGGTGTCATTATCTCAGAAACGGCCCGGCGCATTTGTCGGACTTCCAGAGGGGCATGTACAACCATCTGATTACCTGGAAGCACCGCCACATCACGGATAAGCCTGGTTATTATGCAGGTCACGCGTACGATGCCGTCTTGCCCGACGAACTCAAGGGGCAATTACCTCACCTATACAAGCCCATCCGTCAACGATTCCTCGACCATCAGAGGATGTTTCATTTCAAGACGCACAAGTTCGCCGGCCACATGGCCAGCTCGCAGGTAGCCTGCGCTAATCTCTTCCTTCCCATCATGGCTCAACCTACGGCTGCTCCGACAATCCTACAAACGGTGAAACCAGATCTGGAAAGTATTGCCACGGATCAATTGGATTCAGGATTCAGAGTCGAGTTTTGGGATGAAATCCGGAATGGCATCCCTGACCAGAAGGGGCTTCTCGGCGACCATAACCGCAGTACAGGAACGGACGCCGACTTTGCCATCGCCTATCGGAATCATCAGGGCGAGTTAAACCTTTGGCTCATTGAGCATAAATTCACCGAGCAGGAATTCACAACATGCGGTGGAGCGAAGAGCAAAGGTCGGCAGGCCGGCAAGCATTCATGCGATTCGATCGCTGATATACTCTCGAACACGGATCTCTGCTACTATCACAGTGTCTGCCGATATGAATACTGGAACATTATTACCAAGTACCCAACCGAATTCCCCCGTAGCAATCTCATGAGGACTCGCGGGTGCCCGTTCATAGGTGGCCTCAACCAACTTTGGCGCAATCAGCTTTTGGCGATTGCCATCGAGAATTCCAATGTCTGGCCCTATAAGAGGGTCTTCTTCTCGGTGGTCCATCACCCCAAAAACCATGCTCTACAGGAATCTATGGATGCTTTTACCCAGCTCATAGGCAATAAAGACCGTTTTTTCTCGTTCACCCCAGAACCATTAATTGAGCAAGCCAAACAGGCAGAAGAATCTGCTCTACAAGAATGGGCAGACTGGTATTCTGATCTCTATCTCTTCTGAACCTGAGAAATAATTAAATCCTGATTGTCAGTGGAGCGTAGAATAGAAACGGAAGGCAGTGACCTGTCCATGCCGGCGATAAAACCAGCCATTTCGACCCCGGGAAACGTAGCACGGATTTAACTGGATAATATTGCTTGACTTTATCGGTGTTCATAAATATATTTATGAACATAAATAACTTAGTATTGATTGAGGTGCTATATGGATTCCAAGGAGAAATATCTCGGCGAAAAGGTCGCGGAAATCCTTTTGAAACGAGGCTTTAAAAAAGGGAATGCGGAAAAGGCCGTTATCAAAGGGGTAAAATGCGATGCAATATTTTGCAAAGGGGCGGAGTCTGCCCTTCTTGTAGAGTATAAATGTGTTCATGCCTATCGAGCTCCGGAGTTTCGTTCCCTGATTGGCGATGCTATCCTGCGGTTGCAATATGGCATGAAGAGCGGCCAGGAAGCCAATAACCGTGTATTGCTGGCGATTTTGATGGGCCGCCTGAGCAGGAAGGCAGAGGCCGATCTGCAAGAGTATGCGCAAAAATATTTACCTGATATGAATTGGATTTTACTCGATGAGTTTGGGGCAGGATTTATGCACATGGACGGTAAAGACGAAGAAGTTGCTGTTTCCGATCCTTTGAAGAAAGAGTCAGCCTGTCATCCGAGCCCAGCCCAGGGAAGTCTCTTTTCTCCCAAGAACCAGTGGCTGCTCAAAGTGTTGCTGCTGCCGGGGATTGATCAACGATATTGGGGTGGACCCAACCAGAAACCACGAAGCGTCGGAGAATTGGCCGAGGTATCCGGCGTTTCTCAGCCCTCCGTCTCTGCTTTCATCAACAGGGCTGAGCAGGCCGGATTTATGAAACGTTCTTCAAAAGGATTCATTATACAACGCCACCAGGAACTACTGGAAAATTGGGCCTATGCACTCAAGCATAAAGGCAGAGACCAGGTTGGATTGCGGTTCCTTTATGAAAACGACCCGGAAGAACGTTTTCTGAAAAGGATCCGTGATTATTGTAAAAAGTCCAAGGATCCCGAAAAGGGGTTGCCGATAGTTATAGGCCGGCACCTGGCCTGCCATCTGATGGGTATGGGGCGATCAAATGTCCGCTCTGCTTTTTTGTATGCAAACCGTCCGCAAGAAGAAATTTTATCCGCGCTGGATCTTGTGGCAGACGAATCAAGATCGGCAGCCTCTTTGGTGCTGGTCAGGGCGCCATTTCAAAAAGTAATCTTTGAGAGTTCCGTATTGATTAACCATGTGCCCGTATCGGATATTGTGCAATGCTATTTGGATGTATATCCTTCAATGGACCGCGGACGGGAACAGGCAGAATACATTTATCAAAAAGTGCTTGGTCCATATTTTGAAAGGGACCATTGATGTTGCTGGACAAAGATTTTGATCGCTTTTTCCAGGAGGTCGTTCACTCATTGTCGCCGTACCTTGGCGACTTGGTCTGCATCGGCGGATGCGCCAATGCCCTTTATCGCTTCCACGAACTGGCAAGCCCCACTTCACCGGCTTACCTTGGCACCAAGGATATTGACTGGGCTGTTCCTCAAAAATTACCACTACGGGATCGTAAGCCTCTTTCCTGGTTCATGGCTGAAGCCGGATTTATTGAAAAGTATTTTGGCAGTGGTGATCAGGCGGTAATTAAATATTGCCCGACCAATCCTGCCCTTTCAGCCGACTTGGAATTCCTTTGTCCCTGGTCAGGACTGCCGGGAAACAGGCGTAATGCTTCATCGTCCGTGTCGCATGCAGTCCAGGACGGATTAATGGCGCAACCGCTCCGTTATCTTGAAATCCTGTTCCGAAAGCCCTGGCTTGTTGATCTCGGCCGGATTCCTGAATTTAAAGCATTACGCGGCACACGCGTCCAGGTGCCTAATCCCGCCGCCTACGTAGTCCAGAAGGTGCTGATCCGAGATCAACGGCGGGGATTGCCGTCATTAACCAAGGATTGCTACTACATGTATGAAATCTCCGTCCTCTTTCACGAAGCCCTTGACGCCATGGCCAAGGAGTATTCAAATCTCAAATCCGGATTGCCTCAAGCTTGGATCAAGCGATTCAGAACCAAGGCAAATCAACTCTTCAAAAATGAACAAGCCGAGGGGCCCACGTCAGCCCTGCGAGTTTATGAAGAGGCCATAGCAGGCGGACGAGGAAACAGCAGTAAACTGAATACGGACATGATCTTCCATGCCGTAAACAAAATGCTTGAGAGGATGCAGTAAATGGACCGGGCGACGGCAGTGAGATCGAGTTGGGTGGCTGTTGCATTGGGGATAATGATCCCAATTTCAAGTGCAAGACCAGTGGCCGTGAATGGGGCATCAACCGATCTCGTGGGTCTGATGAGAAAACGGCCGGTGCTTGAGGCGGAGGGATTTCCCCTGCCGGCCGAATACGGATTGAAAGGATGATGAGGCATGGAGAAGCAAACAGACTTTCTGACCTATGAAGGAAACATCTATAATGTATTCTCCCACCGGGTAGAACGTACTGTAATGGGGACTGTCTGGCGGTTCATCATGGACGACTGTGAACGCCGGTTTGGAATGTATCTTCTTCCGCCGGTGTGAAAGTTCCCTGTTTTTCTCTTCTTCCCCCTGATCCGTAAGGATCATCTTCTTGCTTCTTCACGGTGGGCTGCGCTGTAATGGCCAT
>JAQUQK010000170.1 GCA_028716125.1 Thermoplasmatota archaeon
TTCCGGCGGAGGCGCGCGACTTTGTAGGCACAGGCGATTTGAAAGTTTTCTATCCCATACCAAAATCAGATTCCCACAAGGGCGATAATGGCGTTGTTCTGGTTGTAGGCGGCGGGCCTTACACTGGCGCTCCTGCTCTCGCAGGGATGGCCGCATACAGGACTGGTGCGGACATAGTTTATCTTGCCGTGCCGGAACGCATTTGGCAAGTAGTCGCAGGATATTCGTCGAATTTCATTGTGAATTCGCTTTCTGGCGACGCGATACGACCAGAGCATGTTTCTGAAATTGTTGCGCTTTCGAAAAAATGCACAGCCGTTGTCCTGGGCAATGGCGCTGGCTCTGACGAACTGACGATAAAGGCGCTCGCGGAATGCATCAAGAAAATAAACAAGCCGATGGTCGTGGACGCTGAGGGAATTACGGCGCTTTCTAAAATGAAAAAATCTGAATTTGCAGGAAAAACGATTGTTGCAACGCCGCACGCAGGCGAGTTTGAAAGATTGACCGGCGAGAAGTTGCCTGCAGATACAGCGGCGCGGGCAAAAATCGTGAAAAAATGGGCTGAAAAACTTGGAATCGTGCTTCTGGTCAAGGGGCCGGTTGATGTTATCTCGGATGGGAAGCGCATCAAGCTCAACAAAGTCCACAATGCGGGAATGACGGTCGGCGGAACAGGCGACGTTCTTGCTGGAATCACAGGCGAACTTTTGGCAAAATGTGTCGAACCGTTTTACGCTGGCGCTCTTGCCGCGTATCTAAACGGGAGCGCTGGAAATCTGGCATTCGCTGAAAAATCATATTCTCTTCTGGCTACCGACATTATTGAAAAGCTGCCGGAAGCGCTGATGAAAAATTGAAGAATGACTTACATCACGAACATAAGTACAACAAGACTGACAACGATTATTACTCCCATAGTCAGCATCACGAAGAAGTCGCCCGTGTTCGAAGAGTCCGTCACCCATTCTCCGGCCTTGTCCACGTTCTTGTTTAAGTTAGACACTTGATCACCTGTTCCATCACCAATTCAAATCTCACTCGCACTTCCCTGTGCACATCGTCTTTTCCACGCATTCCCTCTTTGGAAGCGAAGGCATCGCGCCCATGACCGTCACAGCAAGCCCTCCGCAGGCATTTGCGAATCTTATCGCATCTTCCATTGGCTTTCCTTCGGCGAGAGCAACTGAAAGTCCTCCAATGAATGCATCGCCAGCGGCTGTTGTGTCAATTACTTTTTCAACCTTGAATGCGGGAATTGTCTTGAATCCCGCCTTTGAAGCCCACATCGCCCCTCTGCCGCCAAGAGTGATTATTACATCCTTCACGCCCATTCCCAAGAGCTTTTTCGCCGCTTTCTTTGCGCCCTCGTCATCTACAACACTTATTCCGGTCAGCATCTGGGCTTCAGTCTCATTCGGCGTGAGTATGTCGACCTTCTTGAGAAATGATTCCGGGATTTTTCTTGCAGGGGCGGGATTGAGGATGACTTTTACGCCATTGCTCCTTGCAATCTCGGCTGCTTTTTCCGAAGCATCGAGCGGGATTTCCAACTGCAATATCAGCGCGCTTGCTTTCTCTATCGCATCCCGGGCCTTTTCAACATCGGCCGGTGTCATCTTTGTATTCGCCCTGGGAATGATTATGATGCTGTTGTCGCCGTGGGCGTCGATGACGGGGGTTCCTATTCCGGTGCCGTTCTCCTTGTCGCGGATTATATACTTCGTTTCAACGCCTTCGGACTTGAGCGCATCGAAGAACTTGTCGCCAAATATATCATCACCAACGCGCCCTACCATCGTGACGTCTGCGCAGCATCTTGCGGCGGCAACCGCCTGGTTTGCTCCCTTGCCCCCGCAGAACATTCCGAATTCCTGGCCTACTAGCGTTTCGCCCTTTGCGGGCCTGCGCTCCGCCTTTACAACGAGGTCCATCATGAAGCTTCCGACGACCGTAACCTTTGGCTTTGATTTTACCTGTTTTGGCATTCAAGCACCTACTTGTTCAAAGAAGAGTTTCCGAGCAATTTCTCCCCGAGTTTTCCGCCGGGATGGAGGCAGGCAAAATCTTTTGCCGTGAAACATTTGGCCTGCGAAACTGCAACCGCAAGGGCATCGCCTAGCGCAAGTTCTGCAGTAGACGATGCAGTCGGCGCGAGATTCAATGGGTCTGCTTCCCGCTCGACACTGGCATCAAGCACAATATCGCTTTCCTTTGCAAGCACTGAATTTGTGTTTCCCACGATTGAGATTATGGGCGCCCCGATTTTCTTTATTGTGGGAATAAGATTTAGGACTTCCTTTGTCCCACCGCTATTAGAGATTGCTAGAATTACGTCGCTTTTGGCCACCATCCCAAGGTCGCCGTGCACCGCTTCCGCAGGGTGCATGAAGAATGATGGACTTCCAAGGCTTGAGAAAGACGCCGCCAGTTTTTCGCCGACGTGCCCTGCCTTGCCCATCCCGATTATGACCAATTTGCCCTTGCAGCACTTGATAGTTTCAGCTGCCTTCACGAAGTTGTCGTCTACGCGCGATATGAGGGAGCCAACCGCATCGCGCTCTATCTCTATCGTCTGCTTCGCCAATTTCTTGATTGCTTCCGCGTTCATTTTTTTGCCTGCGAGTTTCTGCATCTTGATTTCACCTTTTACATTATTGCGAGGCAAGCGCCACGTAAACTATGCCTATGAAGAACAGCACGAACATTTCGACTATGAGAACCCATACTCTCTTGGGTGCGCCCTTAAAGTCCTTCCAGATGAATATGCCCCAACAGGCGCCAACCATCGCGGCGCACTGCGCCAGCACGAAGGCCACCGCAACGCCGACTTTGTTCGCGGATATAAGGTTCGTGGTAAGGCCTATGACCCAGATGAATGCGCTGAAAATGCCCATCAGGAACCAAAGGGGCTTGCCGCGCTTTATCTCTGCAAATCCTATCGGCTTTTCCCCGGTAAGCGGCTTTCTCATGAAAATCGGCATGTAAATCAGCGTACTTATGAAAACGCCGATCTGGAAAAACATCGCCGTTCCATATGCATCAAGGCCGTTTGGCTGCTTGTACGAAAGGGCAAAGAACATAGGGAATATTCCAAACAAGATTCCCGTTATCATGCTGATTATTAATCCGCGCTTCGTGGATGCCTTTATTCCGCCAGATTTGGTTTCCCCTACGGCTCCCGACACAATTTTCCTGTCGCGCACTATGTATGCGTAAGCATCGGATATGATTGCAATCGATATCAGCCCAACTCCAGCGAAAAGAAGGGTTGGAACTCCTTTTGGCTCAACGATGTATGAAAGGGTGCTTCCGATGACAATCGATGAGCCAACGCCAATTGGGAGCGCCATTGAGAAGCCGGCAAGAACTATCGCCGCGACCATCAGTATATTGCCAAGATTCCAGATGAAACCGCTTGCAACGCCATAAACCATTTTTATCGGATCCGCGGATTGAAGCGCGGTGAAGAAATCAACGTCGCCCATATTCCCCAAAGTCATGGCGGCAATGAACGAGAAGAACAGCATGCCAAGGCCATAGGGCCAGTAGAACGCCTCGAATCTCCAGTTGCCGGTAAGTTTCATCGGATTTGCCCAAGAACCCCAGCAAATCATGTTCACGACCAAAAGCGCAAGCGCGATTTCAGAACTTCCTGGAACATATCCCATAGAACACACCTGGTTTAATACCACTTAATTATGAATCCTCATTTAACAGTTTCTATATCATCAATCCCAATGATAGAAGAAGAATGAGAATCAGACAAGATATGAATATGCCCA
>JAQUQK010000171.1 GCA_028716125.1 Thermoplasmatota archaeon
TAAATCCAATCGCGGGAATGGGAGGGCGCGCCGGCCTGAAAGGAACTGACGACGTTCTTGAAAAAGCGGTGGCGCTTGGCGCAAAACCAATATCCCCGCACCGAGCATCCGAGATGCTGGACGAACTCGCCAAAATTTATGGAGGCGCAAGCAAGATTCCTGCGCAGTTCATGACGTGCTCTGGAAAAATGGGCGCTGAAGAACTAACTGCTGCAGGAATAACTTTCAAAACGGTTTTCGATGCGCCTGAAAAGACGTCGGCGCAGGACACGATTTCGGCGTGCAAAAGATTCGAGGAAATCGGCGTAAATCTTATAGTTTTTACAGGCGGCGACGGTACGGCGCGCGACGTTTTCGGTGCTGTTGGGCAAAGGGTGCCAATATTCGGCGTTCCTTCCGGCGTGAAGATGCATTCCGGGGTTTTCGGCACGACGCCTGAAACGGCTGCGCAGGCCATCAAGGGATTCTTGAACGGCGAACTTTCGGTGGGCGACGCCGAGATAATGGACCTTGACGAAGAGGCGTACAGGCGCGGGAACTGGAAAATCAAATTTTTCGGCTCGTGCCTTTCGCTCATTGAACCTACTTTTGTCCAGACAGGCAAAATGATGGTCGAGGAAAAAAGCGACGAGATTTCAAAAGAGGATATCGCAGACCACATTTACGAGGAAACGAATCTTGAAAAGGAAACGCTCTGGATTCTCGGCTCTGGCGGCACTCTTGAAGCAATCGGGAAGCGCCTGGGAATTGACAAAACGCTTCTTGGCGTTGACGCTTTTGCCAGCGGGAAACTGGTTGGAAAAGACTTGGGCGAAAAAGAATTGCTGGCGCTTCTGGGCAAATACAAAACTGCAAAAATCGTCGTTTCCCCGATTGGAGCGCAAGGATTCATTTTCGGGCGCGGGAACCTTCAGATAAGCGCGGAGGTCATCAGGCGCGTCGGAATTGAAAATATTGTAATTGTCGCAACTCCCGGAAAACTTGCCGCAACGCCGCTTTTGCGCGTTGATACTGACGACCCTAAAGTGGATGCGCTATTTTCAAAGAAAGGATACATGCTGGCTGTCATCGGATACCGGGCGCTCAAGCTTGTAAAGATTGAATCGACAAAGCAATAAACCCATTTTGCGATGCAGCGCTATGCAGGAAAATCCCGTCTTTTCGGCAATCCTTGAGCGCAGGAGCGTCCGCCGCTATACAAGTGAGGCGCTTACCAAGGAGGAGATTGAGAAAATAATCGAGGCCGGGCGCTATGCGCCTTCGGCCAAAAACGCCCAGCCGTGGCGCTTCATCGTAATTACGAAACGGGAGCTTATCGCCGAAATGTCGCGGGACGTAAGGAAAGTGATGGCGCGCATTCTGAAATTCAGGTTTATCCTGAAATTGTTCTCAAGCGACTTGCGCAATCCGGCAAACGTCCAATCGCTCAAAAATCATGCGACAAATCCGAAGGACACTATTTTCTTTGAAGCGCCGGTGCTAATTCTAGTCGTATGCAAAAAAGATCATTTCCAGGAAATGTCATGCGCCTGCGCCGCCGAGAACATGATGCTCGCTGCGCATTCGATGGGTCTGGGAAGCTGCTGGATAGGATATGTGAGATTCCTGAAGCTGCTTGCAGGCGCGAACAAAAAGGCGGGCGTTCCGAAAGGCCACAACATCGCGGCTGCTATTGTCTTTGGGCACCCTGAAAATGGGAATGTGAATGCGCCAAAGAGAAAGGAAGAGGCGGGAATAATTAAGTGGATTGAGTAAATGGCAAACGAGACAATAATTTCAGGCGAAAAGGTGATTCTTCACCCAGTAGAACATTCCGACATTCAGCATTTCGTTAGCTGGTATCAGGACGAGGAGTTGCGCACCCTTACTGGCGAAGTTGCGCCAATGACTGAAAAAGAGGCTGAAGAATTTTTTCAGAAAATCCAGAAAGACGAAACTCGCCGCTGGTTCATGATTGTGGAAAAGTCCACTGGACGCATAATCGGCGAGTGCGGTCTCTTGCGCATCTTTCCGGCATGGCGCAGGACTGACGTTAGCGTGATAATCGGCGAGAAAGACTGCTGGGGCAAAGGTTACGGAATGGACGCAATCCGCCTGCTTCAACGCCTCGCATTCGAGGAATTGAAACTGCACCGGATGTCGATTGGCGTCGTTGGCTTCAACAAGCGCGCAATAAGATTCTGGAAAAAGGCGGGATTCCGAACTGAGGGCAGAGAGCGCGAGGGTTATTTCTACGACGGAAAATTCCACGATTTCGTGATGATGCGCCTGCTCGAAGGAGAATATGAAAAACGCCGATGAAACTATAAAAACCGCCTTATGTATTCGGGGCTTGGACGATTATTGCTTGGTGGTATCATGAACAGAAATCCAACCGCGTTCCTAAAGGAAGAGTACGAGACACTTGTCCAGAACAAGCTCGACTGGAAGATGCGCCCCCTTGGCGGCCCAAGCGCGCCTCACTGCAAGATAGAGGGCAGGGAAATGATAATGCTCTGCTCGAACAATTACCTTAATCTGAGCAATCACCCTAAAATAATTCAGGGCGCAATCGACGCCGCAAAGAAGTACGGCGCTGGCTCAGGCTCCGTCAGGGCAATTGCTGGAACAATGGACATCCACATGGACGTTGAAAAGAAGCTGGCAAAGTTCAAGGGCACAGAGGCGGCGCTCGTCTATCAGACGGGATTCGCGGTCAATGCCGGACTTATCCCGCAGCTTGTCGGTGAAGGCCCGGACGGGAAGAGAGATATCATAATTTCAGACGAACTCAACCATGGCTCCATAATTGACGGAGTGCGCCTCGCAAAGTGCGACCGCGGTGTCTACAAGCACAACGACATGGGCGAGCTTGAGAAAGTCCTCAAGGAAGCAAACCCGAAATACCGCAGAATTCTAATAATTACGGATGGCGTTTTCTCGATGGACGGCGACATTGCGCCACTCGACCAGATTTACAAGCTTGCGCAGGAATACGGCGCAATGACATACGTCGACGATGCGCACGGCGAAGGCGTAATGGGACCTGACGGGCGCGGAATTTCGGCGCATTTCAACCTGCACGGCAAGATTGACGTTGAAATGGGCACTTTCAGCAAGGCATACGGCGTAGTCGGCGGTCTTGTGGCAGGAAGCCGCGACCTCATAAATTTCTCATACAACAAGAGCAGGACATGGCTCCTTTCTGGCAGCCACCCTCCGGCAGTGGCAGGTGCGCAACTCGCCGCAATTGACGTTCTCGACACAGAGCCGCAGCACGTCAAAAAACTCTGGGAGAACACCAAATATTTCAAGCAGCAGCTAAAGAGCATCGGATTCAACACCGGAAACAGCGTGACTCCAATCACACCGATAATGTGCGGCGAGTCTGCAAAGGCAAAGGCACTTTCGGACGCAATCATCAAGGACGGAATATTCGCGCTCCCAATCATCTTCCCGATGGTCGCAAAGGACAAGGCGCGCATCCGCACGATGATGAATGCAGGGCTTTCGCGCGAGGATTTGGACAAGGCGCTTGCAGTGCTGGAGAAGAACGGAAAAGCGTTGGGAATTATCTAAGGAAAATTAGAGAAAAAGCGCTTTTTTCTCTTTTTTACTGGTTTTATGCAGTCAAGACAATTTATATATAAATCAACCATCTTAACTTAGACTTAGAGGATGCCATTCATGAAATGTTTTATAAAAATAAAAGAGAGCCGTTGGGTGGAAGGTAGCACTACTGAAATGATACACAAAGATGATATGGGAAGGTTGTTTGTTGGGCCGCCATTAAACAGC
>JAQUQK010000172.1 GCA_028716125.1 Thermoplasmatota archaeon
AAGAAGAACGACCTTACGAAAAGAGATATTTCCGCATGGAATGGCCTTATGTATTCGTCAGTGCCGGACTGCAACTTGCTCCGCAGCATCCTGCCGAATTCCTTGCTGTTGCCAAGCACGATTCCGAAAAATACAAGCGTTAGGGTCCCGCTCCCAGGCACCGCGATTTCGGCAAAAGCGTAAAGCGCCATCGCAACGGCAAGGGTAAGGATGTAATTGAAAGGCGCATCTTTGCGCGACTTGAGCATTTTAAGCCAGATAACGCCAGCAATAACGCCAAGAAAAAGGCCGAGCGCAAACGACAAGAGAAGCCCTCTTCCCGCCTCCATTATATCGAGCTTGCCGTAATTTTTCATGGCGGTGAGAATAGTTGTTACGACCACTATGCCTATTGGGTCTGTTAGCGCCGATTCTATGGAAATCAGGTTCTTTGCTTCGTCGCTTACATGCATCTTGCCAAGAGGATACATCACCGCGGCGTCCTGGCCCGAAAGGACTGCGCCAAGAAGAAGCGCAAGCGGCCAGGAGTATCCAAGCACGAAGTGTGCGGCGAGTCCAATAAGAAACGTTGAGAATCCGAATCCCAGGACAGTAAGCGCTAGCGCCCGCCCCGATCGCTTGAAAATCTCGCGCACGTCCATTTCCATTCCCATTTCTATGAGCATTATGAGGACTGCGAATGTTGCGAAGTGCGGGACTATCGGCGATATGGTTTCAACGTCAATTAATCCAAGCGCAGGCCCAACCAAAACTCCCGCCGCAATCAAGGGAATTGCCATGGGAATGCGCAGTTTATCAAAAATCTTTGAAGACGCGACGCCGATGAAAATGACCGCGGCGACAAGAAGAAATCCTGCAAGTGTGGGATCTAGAGAGGAAACTGATGCCGAAATATCCATGGCATAAGAATATTTTTGGCGTTTATAGGGTTTTTATGGCATCCGCGGGTTTTTAACAATAGTTATAAGCAAATAATTATTACCCGCCCCCATCCCCCTTTGGGGAGGTGTTGAGTTGAAGACAAGAGTAATATTTGCAATTGCATTGGTAGGCCTGATGGTCGGAAGCGCTCTGGCAGTGATGCCCGCGGCAAGCGCGGAAGACAAGCAGTTGAGTGAGAAGAACAAGACACTCTACATACACTGCGACGGTAGCGAATTCAAGATGAATTTGAATAAGGCGGCTGACTCAACAAGCTCACTGTATGCCTCTGATGGTAACGAGTATGATTGCCCGCTGGATCCCAAGTTGAGCACCATGGTTAATTTCGACACATCCCAAGAAGTGGACATTGTTATATTTGTGAGCGTTGGATATATCGGCGGCGCAGCTCCCACGTCGACAGACTATACAGCAACAATCGAAGCAACTCTCGCAGCCGGTTCAAAGACAATAGGAAGCGGAAGCGGCACCTCCGCGGCGATGAATGCCATCACAAACATCGCTTCTCCTGCTGGCTATCCCGTCGAGATTAAATTCAATCCTGCTGTTGCGAGTATATCCCCATCGGACGGAAACCTCAATCTCCACTTCACGGTGAGCGTTACATCTACAGTTCCTGACGCATTGGGTGAAGGCTGCATGGTCTGCGGTCAGGATGCGTCATATGGCTCTTCTACAGTAAAGTTGCCAATATTGTCTGTTGCAGGCGGCAATATAACCGGAAACGAAACCGCAGGCGGCAACGAGACTGGAAACCAGACCAGCGGAAACCAAAATAGCGGAGCAAGCAAGACCCCCGGTTTTGAAACAATCGCAATAATCGGCGCAGTCGGAATTGCGGCGCTTGTCTCCCGCAGGCGCAAGTGCTAAAGCGCACCCATTTTCTCATTCTTTTTTCCGATTTTTAAATCATTTTTCAAACTCCGATAGTCCTAATAACGATTTTCCGATGCACCCCTTGTGGCACTAGAGGACCAGATCCGCGAGCTTGAAGAAGAATACGCGCGGACTGAGAAGAACAAGAAGACGGAGATTCACCGCGGCAAGCTTCGCGCAAAGATAGCGATGCTGAGGGAGCTTGTCGAGAAGCGCGCGTCCAAAGGCGGAGGCGCAGGACAGGGCTACGCCTTCAAGAAAAGCGGAAGCGCAACCGTTGCGATGGTCGGATTCCCAAGCGTCGGAAAGAGCACGATAATGAACAGGATTACCAACGTGTTCAGCGAGATTGGCGCATATGATTTTACTACGCTTACCGTCGTTCCCGGCGTTCTGGAATACAGCGGCGCAAAGATACAGATTCTCGACCTGCCCGGAATAATCAAGGGCGCAGCCCATGGAAAAGGCAGGGGCAGGGAAGTACTTTCGGTCATAAGGTCGGCGGATTTGATAATGTTCGTCTGCGACCCTTTCAACTCACATACGATTGACGTTCTTCTGAAGGAATTATACGAAGTCGGAATGCGGGTTAACACCCACAAGCCAAACGTCGTGGTAAGAAAGACGAACATGGGCGGAATAGACATACGCCCTACCGTCAAGCTGACAAAGCTGGACGAAGAGATGATAAAAGAAATCCTGCGCGAATACGGCTACGTGTCTGCGGAAATAGTTCTCCGCGAGGACATCGACGTCGAGCAGTTGATAGACGTTCTTGACGGAAACCGGCTTTATGTAAATGGCTTTGTAGTTGTAAATAAGATAGATGCCGCAGACCCAGTCATGATAGAAAGGGCGCGCGGGCTTTTGAAAAACTGGAAAACCGCCTTTGTGTCCGGCGACAAGCAGATCGGCCTTGAAGAGCTGAAAAAGACGATTTATGAAATGCTGAACTTCGTCCGAGTGTATCTCAAGCCGCAGGGCGAAGAAGCCGACATGAAAGTTCCGATGGTCGTAAGGAGCGGAACTACAGTCGAAGGCATCTGCAACATGCTCCATAAGGATTTCGTCAAGAATTTCAGGTATGCACTCATCTGGGGCAAGAGCGCAAGGTTCCCCGGGCAGACAGTAGGAAAGGGGCACGTTCTCGCTGACAAGGACGTGCTTACAATAATGATAAAGAAGAGCGCGGGATTATTGAGCGATACGAGCAAAAGCCAGACTTTTACAAAGATCGAAAAATAAGAGAAAGATGTTTTTACTGCTTTATTTCAAAAATGCCCTTCTCCAGTCCTGCGGTAGCGTGAAATTTTCTTTGATTGTCCTTGGGCTAAGCCAGCGCAGCAGATTTAACATTGAGCCAGCCTTGTCGTTTGTGCCGGATGCCCTTGCGCCTCCGAATGGCTGTCGCCCGACGACTGCGCCTGTTGGCTTATCGTTTATGTAGAAGTTTCCGGCGCTGTAGCGAAGCACTTTTTCCGCTTGCTCAACCGCATATCTGTCCTGCGCGAATATCGAGCCAGTGAGCGCGAATGGCGACGTATTATCGCATAGTTTTAGTGTCTCCTCGAACTTTTCATCGGGATATGTGCAGACCGTCATCACCGGGCCGAAAATTTCCTCGGAAATCAATTTGTCTTTCGGATCGCTTGTCTTGATTACAGCAGGCTCGACGAACCATCCTTTCGATGAATCGTATTTTCCGCCACAGATAAATTCGTATTTGTCCTTGTGCTCTTTTGCATGGTCAATGTATCCGACGATGTTCTTGTGTGCCTTCTCGTCGATAATCGCGCCGACGTAATTGTCCAGGTCATCGACCGGGCCGCATTTTATTTTCGGCTGCTCTTCCTGTATTATCTTCTTGACCTTTGGCCAGATGCTTTCAGGAATATATGCCCTAGAAGCCGCGGAACACTTCTGCCCCTGATACTCGAACGCCCCCC
>JAQUQK010000173.1 GCA_028716125.1 Thermoplasmatota archaeon
GTCACGGGCGTTCTCCCGGTTGCGCTTGGAGAAGGCACAAAACTCGTGGACGAGCTTCACCTCGGGACGAAGGAATACGTTTGCGTAATGCGCCTCCACGGCGACGTGCCCGTCCAGAAGGTAAAGGACACGATGAAGCTTTTCCTGGGAAAGGTCCAGCAGATGGTGCCTGTCAGGGCAGCAGTAAAGCGCCAGCAGAGGGCAAGGGAGATATTCGCGCTTGAGTTCCTCGAGATGAAAGGGCGCGACGTTCTTTTCAGGGTTGAATGCGAAGCTGGAACTTATGTCAGGACGCTTTGCGTCGATATCGGCAAGAAGCTTGGCCCCGGTGCGAACATGCAGGAACTACGCAGGACAAGAACTGCAATTTTTGGCGAATCCGATCTCGTGCGCCTCCAGGACCTCAAGGATGCACTTTTCGAATACAAGGAGAATGGAAACGAGGAGCAGATGCGCAAGCTCGTTACCCCGATGGAACGGATGGTCGAGCACATACCCAAGATAGTCATTCGCGACTCCGCGGTAGATGCGCTTTGCCACGGCGCGAACCTTACAGTGCCGGGCGTCTTGCAGGTGGATTCCGCGGTAAAGAAGAATTCCCTTGCAGCAGTTTTCACGCTTAAGGGAGAAATCGTTGCAATTGGAAACGCGCTTATGGACCACCGCGAAATTATCGAAAAGGACGGCGGCTTCTGCCTTGACGTTTCCCGCGTTCTGATGAAAAAAGGCACATACCCGCAGATGTGGAAAAAGGATTAATTCTTGCAGAGTGATTTGAATGGAAATATCAGAGCCAAGAGAATGGGTTAAAACCCAGAAATTCGAGAGCACCGCCGACATAAAGGTT
Organism: Thermoplasmatota archaeon; assembly: GCA_028716125.1. Classification (GTDB taxonomy): domain Archaea; phylum Thermoplasmatota; class JAQUQK01; order JAQUQK01; family JAQUQK01; genus JAQUQK01. The sequence continues at coordinate 848 of JAQUQK010000173.1, forward strand.
CCTGAGACCCTTATGGACCAGGTAATAGGCCAGGATGTGGCAGTAGAGCTTGTCAAGAAGGCGGCAAAGCAGAAGCGCCACATGATGATAATCGGCGACCCGGGAACCGGAAAGTCGATGCTTGCAAAGGCGATGACCGAATTCCTGCCAAAAGAGGATTTGCAGGACATCATGGTTTACTATAATAGCGACGACCCCAACATGCCGAAGATAAGGGTTGTTCCCTCAGGAAAGGGCAGGGAAATCGTCCGCGCCGAAAAGGAAAGGGCGGCAAAAGAGGAGAAACAGCGCGAATCGACATCCCAGATGATAATATTCGGAGTGATAATCGCAGTGCTTGCATATACTGCATATGACTATTTTGTAAATAATAGGATAAGCCTAGAAGTCATCCTAATGGGCGCATTCTTCGCAATAATGATGATGTTCCTGTTCCGCAGCCCGATGAAGAGGACGATATCACTAATACCCAAATTGATAGTTTCGCACACCGCCAACGACATGCCCCCGTTTGTCGATGCCACCGCATCCCACTCTGGTGCGCTCCTAGGCGACATACGCCACGACCCGTTCCAGTCTGGCGGACTTGAGACACCTCAGAACCAACTTGTGGAAGCGGGAGCGATACACCGCGCGCACCGAGGCGTGCTTTACGTAGACGAGATTAACACGCTGCGCCTTGAGTCGCAGCAGCAGCTTCTTACCGCCATCCAGGAAAAGAAATTCCCGATAACCGGACAGAGCGAGCGCTCGTTCGGCTCGATGGTCAAAACCGAGGCGGTTCCGTGCGATTTCGTTCTCGTTTGCGCAGGCAACCTGGATGCGCTCAATGGCATGCACCCGGCGCTAAGGTCGCGCATACGCGGATACGGATACGAAGTTTACGTCAACAGCAACATGGACGACAATGAGGAAAACCGCGCCAAGCTCATAAGGTTCGTGGCGCAGGAAGTCTCGAAAGATGGTCGCATACCGCCACTCGACAAGCAGGCAGTGGGCGAGATAATCCATGAGGCCCAGCGCAGGGCAGGAGAGAAAGGAAAGCTTTCCCTGCGCCTTAGGGAACTTGGCGGCCTAATACGCGCCGCAGGCGACATAGCGATAGGGCAAAAGAGCAAATTGGCCACGTCCGACCACGTGCTTGCGGCAAAGGGCTCATCGAAGCCGCTTGAGCAGCAGGTCGCGGACAGGTATCTTGAGCATCGCAAGGAATATCTCACGTTCAAGACCACCGGCTCGGCCATAGGAGCGGTCAACGGGCTTGCAGTAATGGGCGGCCAGAGCGGAATGTCGGAATATTCCGGCATAGTCATGCCGATTGTCGCCGAAGTGACGCCTGCCGCATCATCAGCTGAAGGAAAAGTAATCGCTACTGGAAAGCTCGGTGTTATTGCACGCGAAGCAGTTCAGAACGTTTCCGCGCTTCTGAAAAAATACATCGGCAAGGACATTACCAACCACGACGTCCACATACAATTCATCGGAACTTACGAAGGCGTGGAAGGAGACAGCGCTTCGGTATCAGTTGCATCTGCAGTCATATCTGCGCTCGAGGGCATACCCCTCGATCAAGGCGTTGCGATGACTGGCTCGCTTAGCATAAGGGGCGAAATCCTTCCGATAGGCGGAGTCACTGCAAAAATAGAGGCGGCGGCGCTTTCGGGCATAAAGAAGGTGCTCATCCCAGAATCTAACATGCGCAACGTCCTCGTGGAAAACCATCTTGCGGAGAAGATAAAAATCGTGCCGGTGAAAAACCTGCGCGACATAATGGAAAACATTGCGGTTGGGCCTAAAAAGGATGCGCTCATAAAAAAGCTCGCGGCGATTGTGCCCGAGTGATTTTTTTTCTAATTCATTTTAAATTTTTCAAATCATTTTTTCGCAGGTTTCCTGACTTTTGCGTAATAGCTGACAGGGTGGTTTATCCTCGGGCAAAACTCGTCTGGGTCGAAGCATACGCCGTACGTTTTCATGGTTGCGCAGGAAGGCGGGGTGTATTCGGTTGATGACAGTTTCCCTGTGATGTGCTCTATCTGGTACCTGCTCTTCGACTCGTCGAAGTCGGGCGACTGGCCGAAAAATTTCAGTATGTCGTCTGATGACATTCCGATTTTGTGCAGGAAAGTTGTGAGCGCAAAGCGCCCGGCGTGCGGGACGTTCACGCCCTGTTGCGTCATCGCAAGAAGCTTCTTCATGCACGGCGGGAATCTTTCTACTTCCACCGCGCCAAAGCCCTTTGCCTCGAATTTTGCCTTCTGCGCCTCCACTGAGGTTTTTATGGATGCGACTTCGCTTTTCAAAAGCGATTTTATCTCCAAGTCGGGCTCAAGCGATGAAAGTTGTTTTTCTATGTGGTGGCGAATTGCTTCCTGCACAAGGCGGGAGAATTCCCTCTGGCCAAGACGGACGTAGCCATTCTTTACCGGGCGGTTCACAAGCTTCCATTCATCCTTTCGCGTGGGCATGTGGCGCAGGTAAGTGCTGACATGGACCAGAAATTCGCTGCCGCTGTTTCGCGCATCAAAACCGAAGAATTCCGCAACTGACATCACGTTTGACGGTAAGTCGTGTTCCATTGAAAAGTATGCTCCTACTGCTTCCGCAAGGGCATACCTTCGCGTCGCATATGGATCGCCTATGCAGGCAACCGCCATCTTTGCGACTATGAAAGACATAAGCGAGATTTCGGCGTCTATTTCATTTGCAATCTTCATTTCAGGCAATTCGGATCTTTCTATTCCCTTGCGCGCCCTTTCTACGCCTAGGATGCGCGCCCGCTCGTAAACCGGGCTTGTCAGCAGGTCGTTTGGCGTTGCCTTGGTTGCGCGTATGAAATCTGCGGCTTCCGGGAGGAATGGGTATCTTGCGAGGGC
>JAQUQK010000174.1 GCA_028716125.1 Thermoplasmatota archaeon
GCGGACGCAGGCGAGGAAAAAACGATGGGCACGCTCCGCAGGGTTTTCGGAATAACTTCTATGAGCCCCGTTACTGAAACAACATCCAAGCCGGAAGGCATCATAAAAGTGGCGCTGGAGCTTTCAAAGAATCTCACAAAAGACAAAAGCTTTGGAATCCGATGCAAGCGGACTGGAAACCACGATTATTCAAGCCAGCAATTAGCCGCACAAGTGGGCGACGCGGTCAACAATGCCACTGGCGCAAGTGTCAATCTGGAAAATCCCGATTTTGAAATCTCGCTCGACGTGCGCGACAAAAAGGCTTACATTTTCACCGAAAGGGTCAGATGCGCAGGCGGAATGCCTCTTGGGACGCAGGGAATAGTTATTGCGCGGATTTGCAATGAGAACGACCTTCTTGCCGCGTGGCTCTTGATGAAGAGGGGAGCGGAAGCAATCGCCGCAGGAAATGCAAAATATTTTGAAATACTTGAGAAATGGGGATTAAACCATTCAATAAAAGTTGAAATGCCGTCTTACGGCGAACTTGAAAAACTTGCGCTCGAAAACAATGCCGATGCCATAGTGGTCGGCGAAAAATTCGGTGAGCTTAAATCCAAGCAAAAAGAGACAGCCCTCCCTATTTTGCGCCCGCTTGTGGGAATGGGCGACGAATGGATTCAAAGGAAAATCTCATCGATTAAGAGCCAATAATGGGTGTTGAAATGGCAAAAATTTCCGCGAAAATGGAAAAGGCGCTCGACAACTATCTTGCAGAAGATTTGAAAACCGGCGACCTTACTTCGGAAGCGCTCTTCGGAAAGGAGAAAGGCACCGCGGAAATGCTTGCAAAATCCGATTGTGTGATTGCGGGACTTGAATACGCCAAAGCGATTTTCAAAAAGCTTGGCGCAAAATCTGAACTCCTTGCAAAAGACGGCGAATTTGTAAAGAAAGGCACAGTTGTTATGAAAGTCACTGGCCCGGTAAAGGCGCTTCTCATTGGAGAACGCACCTCTCTTAACATCGTCGCAAGGATGTGCGGGATTGCCACCGCAACGCGAAAGCTCGTGAACATTTGCGCAAAGACAAACTCCAAAATCCAGATAGCAGGAACGCGAAAGACTACCCCAGGATTCCGCAATTTCGAGAAGGAAGCAATTGCAATTGGCGGCGGATTTACTCACCGCTACGGGCTTTATGATGCGATAATGATAAAGGACAACCATCTCGCGGCGCTGCGAATGGCGAAAGGGCTTGATAATGTCGGCGCAATAAGAGAGGCGCTAAAGCTCGCAAAAGCGGCAAAGAAAAAAGTGACAATTGAAATTGAAGTCACCACAATTGAAGAGGCAAAGGCCGCGGCACAACTATCACCCGACGAAATAATGCTTGACAACTTCCCTGCACCAGAAGCGCGCAAGGCATTCGATGCAGTAAAGAAAATCAATCCGAAAATACTTGTTGAGATTTCAGGCGGCATAACAGAGGCGACGATTGCAGATTATGCCTTTGCAGACAGAATTTCCCTTGGCGCTCTCACGCATTCAGTCAAGAGCGCAGACCTGTCGCTGGAAATAATTTCTGCGAAGAAAAGTTAGACTTCGTCGCTTTCTCTCTTCGTGACATAAATTATGTCGTTGTGGACTTTGTAGCCCGCGGCGGCAAATAGCGCAAGCGACTTTTTATTCTTGTCTTCAATTTGCGCACAGAATATTTTTCTTCCTCTCTTGCGAAGCGCCTTTTCGCAGGCATCGACAACTTTTCTTGCAATTCCTTTTCCCTGGTATTCAGGCAGGACTGCAAGCCGGTTTATCCAGCCGCGCCTTCCGTCGTCTGTGGCAATGCAAACGCCAACCATCTTTTCACAGTCGAATGCGCCCATGAAAAGGTCGGGCGTCGCTTCAATTTGTTTTGAAATCTCCTTTTTGCTGTCGCGCCCTTTTGGCTTGCAGGAAAGGCCGGCATTTTCCCAGACTGCGCGCATCTCGTCATACCGCTCGATGCCGAACGCTTTTATCTGGATTTTGCCGGTTTTTGCCATAAAATCACATTACTTTTTGGGTGCGAGAGTGACTCCTCTTTGCCCCTGATAATTTCCGGTGCGCTTCGCGTAAAGCGCTTCAGGCTCGGAAGAAAGTTCCTCGAAAACCATCTGCGCAAATGTCTTTCCGATTTCTATTTCCACTTCACCTTTTGATGTGTTGAAAGCCGAAAGCGTGAGCGTTCCTTCAAATCCCGCATCTATCTTTCCGAACGACGAAAGTATGCCTTTTCGCGCCCAAGACGTGCGAATCCAGAGGCTTGCGCACTGGCATCCCATCTTTACGTATTCCTTGGTGCTTACCGCAAACCAGGTCATCGGCGGCACCTTTGCGACGCCTTCCTTCACGGATGCGCCGTTGAAGAACACTTCCGAAATCGTGAGGTCATAGCCGTTTGGCGTCAGGCACTTCTCATTGAAACTCTCTATTCCCAGTTTCCCTTCAGAGATGCGTGCCTTTATGTCCTTGTCAGAAAGAATCATTTTACCAAACGGATATGAACAAACTGATTATTACGATTTGCGATAGAGCAAGGGCTTGTAAGCTAGCCAGGATAGACCCGCAGGCTTCGGACCTGCAGACTGGGGTTCGAATCCCCACAAGCCCGTTAACCAATAGCGCCAATATGCAGGTGGGGATGAGATTTGCGCACCCGCCAATAACATTAGGTGCGCATTTATCGAATCCCCACAAGCCCGCTTTATTCCAAAAATTTAAAGATTGGATTCTGATTCATTATTTAGAGGTGAATTATGAATATTAAAATTGGAAAAATTGGGGGCATAGCAGCAGTGATTTTTGTGCTTGGATTAATCTCGATGCTTGGATTCGAAACTCGATCTGCACTGAATTCATTGTCGTCTAACGCAGGAGATGGTGCAGGAACTGTTGGCACCATTTCAGCAATACTAATGTTTGGACTGGTAATTATCGTAGGTTATGTTTTCATAAAACGTGGAAGACCATAAAATTTCAAATATTTTTTTTATTTCTTATTAATTTCCTTTCTGATTTTCTCCGCGATTTTTGCAAGTTCTTCTGGATTTGCCTTTTTCGCCTTGCAAGGGTCAATGTCGTTTATGTTGTTTACAGGAATAATATGGATGTGGACGTGCGGGACTGAAAGTCCTTCGACGCCGATTCCTATGCGCCTTGCGCCCGTTGCCCTGCGTACGGGCTCGGAAAGCGCCTTTGCCCGCTTGAAAATCTCGGCATACTCTTTGTCTTCCATCGAAAAGACGTAATCAGAATGCGCCTTTGGGACGAGAAGGACATGGCCTTGCTGGACCGGGTAAATGTCCATGAATGCCAGGAAATTTTCATCTTCCCATATTTTATGGCTCGGCAGTTCGCCATTAATGATTTTGCAGAAAATGCATTCTCCCGGCAAAAAATCACTTACTTCTTTTTCTTGGATTTTGCAGCCTTTGACTTCGCAGCCCGCGCCTTCTTCAGGGCGGCCAGGCGTTTTTTTGCGACGAGCTCTTCGTGCCTGCGCTTCTTTTCCCTTGCCGCGCGCGCCTTTTCAAGAGCCGCCTTGCGCTTCTTTTTTGCATCTATGGACTTTGCGAGGCCTTCCGCAGTTATGCCAAGGACTTCGTCGACTTTTCCTTCAACATGAACATCCTCTTCGATGCGGGAA
>JAQUQK010000175.1 GCA_028716125.1 Thermoplasmatota archaeon
GCAGTTAGCATCGCTTCCTTCGCGCCCTTGAAAAATTTTAGCGGGCTGATGCCGTATGATTTCAGCAATATAGAATACATCACGAAAAGAACTACAGAAATTGCCGCAACTTCGGTAATCAGCAGCTTTCCGTAAGGCAGAAGGATGTCTATTCCAGTTTGTCCTACAACCACCGCAGTAAGGGCAAACGAGCCGTAAGGCGACAGTTCGAGGACAAATCCGACTATTTTATACATCACTTCAGATGCGCCTTCGAAAAAGCCATAGACTATATCGCCGGCGCTTTTTATCCGGATATCTTCCTTTACGTAGGCGCGCTTCCCGCCGGAAACGGACTCGCGGACTTCACGCCCCCGAATCATTGAAAGCGCAATTCCGAACAGCAGGGCGAAAACTATCGTGGGAATCAGCTGGAAGTCGGCAAGGGCGGCGAAAGGGTTTATCGGAATCCATTCTACAATCATGTCTATAAAAGACAGTTGCGCCGGCGGCTCATATATTATGCCTGCAAGCGAAAGGCCGATGCCGGGCTTAATCGCAAGCGCGAAGCCAAGGCCGATCAACGCCGCAAGGACCGTGGTGAAAAGATACCATCCGATGGTTTTTCCGAATATGCGCCCCATTTTTGACGGTTCGAGGCTTGCGACACCGACTATGAGCGTGAAGAATACAAGGGGCATCGTCACCATTTTGAGGGCGCGCAGGAAAATGTCGCCAACAGGTTTTATGACGACTATCTGCGGGCCGATGATCAAACCGAAGACTATGCCGAGCACAAACCCGACTCCAATTTTGTAAATCAGCGGAAACCTGCGGTATGCTTCCAGAATGCCCATATCCTTCGCTTTCCGAATGCACTGCGCAGTTATATTTTAAGCGATTGGCAGATTCGGCGCCGTAACCGATTTAATCCCCAGAATCAATATTCAGCAGAAGGTAATGAAATGGACGCAATACGCGCAATACAAACCCGCAGAAGCATACGCTCGTTCAAGCCAGACGAAATTCCAGAGGAAACCATAAAAGAAATACTCGAACTGGGCAATTGCGCCCCTTCTGCCGGCAACCTCCAATGCAGGGATTTCATAGTTGTTCGGTCCCACGAAGTCAAGCACGCGCTGGTTGAAGCGGCAATGGGCCAGACGCTCATAGAAGAAGCGCCAGTGGTTATTGTGGCGTGCGCCAATATGAAACGAATCTCGCCATACGGCGGAAGAGGGAGGGAACTTTACTGCATCCAGGACGCCGATGCCGCCAGTTATGCGATAATTCTTGCCGCGCACGCAAAAGGCTACGGCTCCTGCTGGGTTGGGGCGTTCGAACCGGAAATGGTAACGGAAGCGCTGCATCTTCCCAATTACGCGGTGCCCACTGCAATAATTCCCATTGGCATTCCTAATGAGAAGCCGAAAGAGCCGCCAAAACTGCCAGTTTCGGAAATAACCCATAAGGAAAAATGGTAATTATTTATATCGGCGCAACCAATATTCAGCCGATGGCCATGGTAGAAAAAGTATCTGCTTCGGAAATTAGGAAGACGATTGCGACCTCAATGGGCGCTGCCTTTGGAATAGTCATCGGCATGGTTTGGACAAATGTTGTTATGGCAATGTTTGCGGCGGCAAACATACGGCTTGCGGTTGGAAGTGCGGGCGAGCCGGTCACATGGCTTTCAATATTAAAATTCGCCGTCGTTGCAATTGCAATAACGCTGGTGTGTGTCATGATCATAGTCTATCTCGGCAAGTGGGGCAACAAGCCGCCAAAAACACCTAAAGCTGAAGAGAAAAAGTAATTTCAAGTTTTTCTTTCCGTTTTTTTTGGACTTTTATGCAAGGAAGATTATTGCAACTCCTGACACTGCAATGATTGCGCCCAAAATCCCTTTCCAGCCGGTTTTTTGCCTGTAGAAAATCCAGAGAATTGGTATCACGAGCACTGGCATTAGGGACATCAGCGTCGCCGCAATTCCCGTCGCGGTGCTTGATATCGCCACCATCGAAAGCCAGATTCCAAGGAAGGGGCCCAATACTGCCCCTATAAATGTCTGCAAAACGGCTTTTCTATCGCGGAATGACTCAAACAGTTCTGGCAATTTTCCAAAAACTGCAGTTCCCGCCCACATCACGGCAACCGCAACCAGCATGCGCATCAGCGTGGCGGAAAGCGGATTTAGGTTCGGCACTCCTTCAGACGCCGCAAACTGCATCCCATATTTTGATATCACGAGGCCCGTGCCCTGGCATATTGCAGCCGCAAATCCAAGCAGAACCCCTCGCGATGTTTTTGCAGAATCTCTTTTTTCGGCCTTCGCTTTTCCGCCGTTCCTTTGCGCAACTACCCAGAGCACGCCAAAAAGCGTGACGCATATCCCAATAAACGACCATCCGTCAAGAACCTCGCCAAGCGCAAGCCATCCGGCAATAAGCGAGAATATCGGGTTTGTCGCCATTATCAGAAGCGAGAGGCGCGGCCCAAGCGACATGAGGGCGCCGAAGTAGCAAAGGTCGCCGATGACAAGTCCCACTATGCCGCTCAGACCCATGAAAAACCACTGGCCAGTGGAAGCCGCTGGAATTATTCTGCCAAGCACGAAAAAATGGGCGATGCTGAGCAAGAGTCCTGCAAAAACCATCCTTATTGCGTTTACGCTGAGCGCCCCTATCCTCATGCTTGCCGCGGCAAAGAAAAGCGGGCACAGAGTCCAAAGCAATGAAACCACTAGCGCCGCCAACTGCCCAACAAGACTTGCGTCCATCCAGACAGGAATTGGAACGAAGTTATTGAACTTGAGCCGCAACGCACAAGCTTAAATTCGTTTTCTTAATTCAGAGACGCTGCAAGGCAAGCAAAAATAGCAACAAGGCCCGTGGCCTTGGAACATGAAGTGTTCTGAGGCTAGGGCCCCACCAATTAGCCAATAATTCAAATTAATAAAGGGCCCGTGGGCTAGCTTGGTTATACTGCGAGGTTTGGGACCTCGCGACCCCGATTCAAATTCGGGCGGGCCCACCATAATGAAATGCGCTTTCCCCTTGGTATTTTTAAACAAAATTAACTATATATACACCCTCGCCCAATAGTCAAATGCAATTGTTTTGGCCGGGGAAATCCGATGAAGGTAAAGCTTGACGAATTGGCTGCTGCAATAATGGCCGTTGCGGGAGTAGGGCAGAGCGAGGCGATGCAAACTGCAATGCACATGCTGAACATTTTCGGCTATGAGTCGCAGATAATAGACAACGTCCTTGACAGCGAAGACCGCTCGATGCTGCGCATCCTCGAGGACGAGCGCATAATAACCACTTCCCAGGACGACTGCATACTCGAGGATGGCAGGGAGTGGCGCATCCACTACTGGAAACTCAACATGGACGCGATAAAAAGGGTGGCGAGCAAAAACGGCGCGGAGATGCGCGACAGAACTGCAAAGATGTACGAGGCGCTTCCGCCCGAGGCATGGACGCACGACGGAGAGGACACGCAATAGCAAAAATTTTGATTTGGCGCGATTGTTCATAATGAGTTAAATACTGCGATGATATTCTCGCGCAAGCGTCCAATTTGGACCAAGGGTGTTGTCTGATGAGAAAGCTTGTTTTGACTTTGGCAATAGGCATGCTATTGATGTCTGCGTTTAGCGGGTGC
>JAQUQK010000176.1 GCA_028716125.1 Thermoplasmatota archaeon
GAGCTCTTAACGAGTATGTAATTCTTGGCGTAATGACGCCGATCCCGTTCCTTGTGGATATATTGAAAACGCAGGCTTTTCAAGACGGCGAGACATATACTGATTTTATCGATAAGCACTTTGCTGATTGGAGTCCGGTTCTTTCCGGAAAGGACCTGGCGGCCGTCGCCTTTATAGTGGACGCTCTTTCCAACCGTAGAAAGTCTGTTACGGTTACAACAGCAGACGCGGAGGCAAATTCTCCGTGGAAAACATTAGGAAATTTCAGGCCATAAGAAGTGTTCTAAAAGTCTGATGAGGAAGAAATTATATGAATTACACATTAAGAATAGCAGGACAGGATATTCCGGTAGAAGCAAACCGTGTGGACGATGAAACAATATCGGCGATAGTCAACGGCAGGAGCGTTACCGCGCGATACAGGAATGTATCTGCCAATCAGCTTTATCTGGAGATAAACGGCGAGGCGGTAAATGCTTTTATATCCGATGACGGTACCGGCAAGATCGTTCATGTGGGCGGCATCGCGTATCTTGTTCAGGATGCTGAAGAGTTGGCCAGATCAGCCGGACGCAAAAAGGGCGGCAAGGACATGCCTCAGGAGATTACACCTCCGATGCCGTCGGTTGTCGTATGCGTAATGGTATCGGAGGGCGATGAGGTAGAAAAAGGACAATCCGTGGTGGTCGTCTCCGCCATGAAGATGGAGACCACTCTATCCGCGCCTTTTAAGGGAAAGGTAACCAGGATCAATGTTAAAGAGGGGCAAAAGGTAATGCCGGGCGAGATGCTGGTAGACATTGAAAAGTGTGCCGAAGATGAGGTTAAAATATCATAGAAGATTGCAAAATATAATATCCGGGACGCGGCCGGATTACCTGTTAGAAATATAAAAATAAATGTCTTTTCTAATTAGACTGGAGGTTGCGTTATGTCTGAAGAACTTCTCTATAAAGTCGAAAATAGTGTGGCATATATAACAATCAACCGCGAAAAACAGCGTAATACCATCTCCCCTACAGTCATAAAATTATTTCATGAATATCTGGATGCGGCGGAAAAGGACGCGAATGTGCGCGCTCTCCTGATAACAGGCGCCGGAGATAAGTGTTTTAGCGCGGGCGCACAACTGGCCGGTAGCGCGCCGGTGGAGGGAATGGATGTTTTTGCAAAGTACGCCGAACTTCTCAAGCGCCTGGCTTCATTTCCCAAGCCCACCGTTGCGCGTGTTAAAGGGTACTGCCTGGCCGGCGGCATGGGATTCATGCTTGCGTGCGATATTGTTGTTGCCGGTGAGGATTCGCAGTTCGGTACGCCGGAGGTAAATGTTGGACTCTGGCCGATGATGATCGGCGCTCTGATATTCCGAAACGTTTCTATGAAAAAAGCCATGGAAATGATTCTGCTCGGCGGGAAGATTGCGGCAAAGGACGCGCTGGCCATGGGTTTGGTCACCAGAGTTGTTCCGGTCGATCAGTTGGACAGCACTGTTAATTCCATATTGAATAGCCTGATATTAAAAAGCCCGATCGGCATAAAGATCGGAAAAGAGGCCTTCCATAATGCAGCGGCCATGCCGCTTGATGCCGCGCTTGAATTTTTATCAGGCAAACTGATGGAGGTGGCCGCCACAGAGGACGCGAAGGAGGGAATCACAGCTTTTATCGAGAAACGAAAACCGAATTTCACCGGCAAATGACGGGGCCTTAGACAGTGAATTGTTCATAAATACATGGGGGGTTTTATGGGAAATAGAAATAAAGACAAGGTTGTCATAGCAAATTGCAGCGGATTTTTTGGCGACCGCCTCAGTGCCGCCAGGGAAATGGTGCAGGGCGGGCCGATTGACTTTCTCACTGGTGATTACCTCGCAGAGCTCACCATGGCGATACTTTTCAGAACAAAGATGAAACACCCCAATGGCGGATACGTCCAGACCTTCCTCACTCAGATGGAAGAGGTGATGGGCGAGTGCCTCGATAAGAAAATAAAGATAGTCTCCAATGCCGGAGGACTTAATCCCAAAGGATTGGCCGCGGAGCTGGAAGCTTTGTCCGCCAGGCTTGGACTGCATCCCAGGATTGCTTACATTGACGGAGATGACCTCCTGCCGCGGCTGGCTGAGTTTCAAGGTATGGGTGAAGAATTCGTTCATATGGATAAAAATATACCTCTGAAGGATGCGAAGGGTATGGTGCTGACAGCGAACGCCTATTTCGGGTGCTGGGGCATTGTGAAGGCTCTGGAGGAGGGGGCCGATATCATTGTGGGAGGGCGAATCGCCGACGCCTCTGTTGTTGCTGGTCCGGCCGCCTGGTGGTATGGCTGGAAGGAAAACGAATGGGATAAACTTGCCGGAGCTTATACAGCCGGCCATATCATAGAGTGCGGAGCGCAGGCGACCGGTGGAAATTATTCCTTCATTGACGATGTACCGGATTTCAGGAAGGTAGGATTTCCCCTTGCCGAGGTGCATCCGGATGGTTCGTTCATTATCACGAAACATCCCCATACCGGCGGTCTTGTTTCTGTCGATACGGTCAAGGCTCAGCTTATGTATGAGATCAGCACTCCCAGCTATCTCACACCGGATGTGATCGCGCGCTTTGATACTATCGATATTTCCCAAAGCGGGACGAATAGAGTCCTTGTAAAAAGCGTCAAAGGCGAGCCGCCGACCGATACAACAAAGGTTTGCATCAACACTCTCGGCGGATACCGCAATTCATCGGTGGTCGTGCTCACCGGTCTTGATATAGAGAAGAAAGCGAAAATCGTGGAAGATGCTTTGTTCGACGCTGTCGGCGGCAGGGACCAATTCCAGGTATGCGATGTCCAGCTTGTCCGTTCGAATAGTGAAAATCCCGCGAGCAACGAAGAAGCTTTTGCGTACCTGCGCCTGTCCGTGATTGATAGTGACCAAAAGAAGGTGGATAAATTCTCTGCCAGGGTAGTTGAACTGGCGCTGGCCAATATTCCGGGCTTTACACTTACGGCTATGCCCGCGAAGGGAATCCCGGCGCTCATATACTGGCCCGCTCTAATGTCAACAAAACACATCAACCAGCATGTCGTTATCGGCGGTAATGAGTTTAATATAGAGTTTGTAAAACCGGTTCCGGGTTATCCCTCTCCCGCTCCGCTTAAAATGAAAATTCCGAAAATTCCGGAAGGCAAAACTGTTAATTCCCCTCTGGGCAGAGTGTTTGCGAGCCGTTCCGGTGATAAAGGCGGCAACGCGAATCTCGGCGTTTGGGCCAGGACACCGGAAGGCTACGCATGGCTGGAAAAGTATTTAACTCCTGAAAAGCTAAAAGAAATCATGAAGGACTTGAAGAGTTTTGAAATTGAGCGCTATGAACTGCCGAATCTTCTTGCTGTAAATTTCTACATTAGAGGAATTCTCGGAGATGGCGTTGCCTCGTCTCTCCGCATGGATCCTCAGGCGAAAACACTTGGCGAATATTTTCGCGCCAAGGTCGTTGAAATGCCTAAGAACATTGTACAGCGTTAGATTATATTGATGATCGGCAATAAGCAAAAAGGGGAAATATTTTATTTGAAAGGGGGTGACATTAATGCCGTTATGCAAGGA
>JAQUQK010000177.1 GCA_028716125.1 Thermoplasmatota archaeon
CAGCCGCCCAAAAACGGGGTTTGAAAAGAGAGCAAAATTGGAAAACATTTGCCGCGGATCACTTCTTTCCCATCATCACTTTTATGACATATACGGAAACGGCCAGCACCGCCACGCTGAACAGCGCCTGGAATATGGGCGTATACCTGTAGCTGAACCAGATTCCAATGAGCGAGTCGACCGCCATGTATAGCCGCACAAGCGCCACCACCGCGAAAACCATGGCGACTATGACTATTCCCATGCTGAACATTTTCTCAAGTTTTTCCTTGTCGATCATTTTCGTTTCCTCCCGATTAAAACTGCGACGGCGACTGCGGCGGCTGCGCCAGCGGCCTCAAATCCCGGAACTGCGGGCGCAGACCTTGAATCCTTTGATCCCGGATCAGGATAAACTGGCTCCCCTCCGCCCTCGCGCACGAACTTTGAAACGTCAAGACCTGTTTTTGTCTCGATTGTGCCGTTGGGAAGTACCCTTGTCGGCGACAGCGGCATCGCCTTTTCCCATGTGTCCATCAGCACTTTGCCGTTCCAGAGTTCTATTCCAAGAATGTAGTTATAATCCTGCGGCACCAATAGTTCAACGCTCTTTACGACGGTCTCGTCGCGCTCTATCTCGCCTGTTTCTATTGATGCGTCATCGGCAATCAGGCCGGAATAATATTCTCGCGCCTTGACGACCATCGTGAAGCTCTGCGAGATCCCGGAATCCACGTTCTCAAGATATATTTCCGCCTTTATCTGCGCCTTTCCTTCTGAGAAGCCGGTTGCGGTGAAATCAACTTTTTTGAGATCGATCCCGCTTATCTTCGATTCCGGAGTGATGGCGCTTAGGCCGTATATCATCACCGAGCCACTGTCGGCTATGGCGCCGCGGTCAAAAACCAATATTCTCATTTCATAGTTTGAGTTTCTGTCCACGCTCAATATGTGCGATATGGAAACTGTCTTTGTCCCGCCAGTCTCAGGCATTTGCGCGGAAACTTCGCTCATGAGCAGGCCGGTTTCGGTTGCAATCGCTCTCGTCAGTATGTACGCGCCCCTTGTCTTTCCGCCGTAGTGATTCAGGTATGCCGTGATGTTCAATTCCGCTTTTGCGTTGGTGATTGTTAGCGGCTTTACGTCAACCTCGCGAATTGAAATGTAAGACGGATCCTCGTAAATATATTCGGCAACTTCCGGGTTTATCGAATCTTTCACGACCAGGACGAATACCAGCGAAAAAACAACCACGAAAGCCAATACACCCGCAAGCAAATGAATTTGTTTCATGGGCTCAGTTATGATTATGCAGAGACAGTTTAAATATATTTGTATTTTGGCGGATTGACGTTTAAACGTCGTATCTATAATTATTAAATAACGGTGTGCCAAATGCAGGTATCGGGTCTAAAGCAGACTGGTGACCACCACGCGGAGATCACGGAGGTGCCATTGGCGCACTTTTAGCTTGCACGCGCCAATCGGGATTTTCGCACGTGCCGGCGCTTTGGCCCGACCTTGTTTTGAAAGGGCGCGTTACTTAAAAAAACTAAAGCGATACTATTTTGATAGATTTGGCAGAAATCGAGCCTTTCGCATCTTTCAGGAATTCGGTTGTTTTGGCGCTTGAAAGCACTGTTGACTCTCTTGGATACGGCAAAATAGACGCCTCGCGCCCCCTTGAAACGCCCGAGGAATCGATGGGCGACCTTGCGTTCCCGTGCTTTGCGCTTGCAAAACAGGCGAGAAAAGCGCCTCCGGTCATTGCAGGCGAAATCGCGTCAAAAATAACTGTTGGTGGCGAAATTGCGGGCGTCGAAGTAAAAGGCCCATATGTAAATTTCCGCGCAGACGCTTCAAAATTGGCAAAGGCAACTGTGGAATCGATAAATTCGCGCAAGTCGGAATATGGAAATCTGGAAAAAGTTCCCGGAAAAGTGATTCTTGAGCATACGAGCGCAAATCCAAACGGCCCACTTCACGTCGGAAGGGCGCGAAACCCGATAATCGGCGACACTCTCGTGCGGCTTTTCCGCGCCGCCGGGCACAATGTGGAAGCGCAATATTATCTTGACGACATCGGAAAGCAGGTTGCAATTCTGACTTGGGGAATTAACAATATTCCACCGGGTAAAATCGAGCCTGCGGAACGCGACAAGAAAGACCATCAGATGGTCGGGTTCTACCAAACGGCAAACAAGATGATGGACGAAGACCCGGCGGTCGCCGCGGGTATAAACGAACTTATAGGCAAATGCGAAGTCGTCGATCCGAAAGTCATGCAGCTCGTCGAGGCGGCATACAAGCCGGTGCTCGAAGGAATGATGACTAGCCTTGGGCGCATCGGCGTTAAAATGGATTCTTTCATCCCGGAATCGGATTTCCTGAAGGACGGCACGGTCGAGAAAGTGATTGAGGGGCTTTCAAAATCCAATTTCTGCGGCGAAGAGGGCGGCGCGAAATACCTTGAGCTTTCCTCATTCGGCATTCAGGGCAAGAATACAAAATTCTTCTTCACGCGCTCGGACGGAACTTCGCTTTACGCAACGCGCGATATTGCATACCATACGTGGAAATTAAAGCAGGCGGACCGCCTTGTGAACGTTCTTGGCGAAGACCACAAATTGGAAGCAAGACAGATTGCAATAGCGCTTGAAATCCTCGGCGCAAAGACAAAGCCGGAATCCGTGTTCTATTCTTTCGTTTCGCTGCCGGAAGGCAAAATGTCCACCCGCAGAGGCAGAGTCGTTTATCTCGACGATTTAATTGACGAAGCGACTGAGCAGGCATACGACGCAGTCAGCCAGAAGCGCCCAGAACTATCGGAAGAGCATAGGCGCAAAATCGCGGAAGTCGTTGGACTTGGAGCGATTCGCTACAACATAATCCGCATCCAGCCGGAAAAGCCGATTGTCTTCAAATGGGAAGAGGCGCTTAACTTTGAAGGCAACAGCGCCCCATTCATCCAGTATTCCCATGCTCGCGCTTGCAGCATACTTGGAAAAGCCGGCGCATTGCCGTTAAATTTGGACTTTTCTGGCTTGCGCCTGATGCCAGCCGAAGCATCGCTTGTAAAAACGCTCGCAAAAATGCCTTCGGTTGTAAGGCAAGGTGCAGAAAGCAGGACGCCGCACGTGATGGCGACATACGCATACGAAGTTGCGGAAAAGTTCAACCAGTTCTACCGCGACTGCCCGGTTCTTTCGGCAGACGAGAAGACAAAATCGTTCAGACTGGCGCTTGTGGACTGCTCAAGGCAAGTGTTGGCAAATGCGCTGAATCTGCTTGGAATTGAGGCGCCAGTGGAAATGTAGATTTTCTCCATATTTTTTTTCGCCCCCCCCCCCCTTGTTTTTATGGCTTTCCGGCAATTTATAAATAAGACCAAGATGGTATCATATTCCATATGGTGGGCAATTCCGGAGGAGGCTTAAAAGAGCTGTCGGGTGCCGAGTGCACAAAAAATGAGTTTGTCCGTCGTGAAACCGAAGAAAGAATATGGGCGGAAACTGAACTGCGCAAGGTCAATATGACGCTCCGGACTCTCAGCAAGTGCAATGGCATTCTTATAAGGGCTACGGACGAAAAAGAACTGCTCGAAAAAATATGCGA
>JAQUQK010000178.1 GCA_028716125.1 Thermoplasmatota archaeon
CCTCGATTCACATGGGCTTCATGAGGAACAATGCATTTGCCATAGGCCTGGCCGCCACGATTGCAGGGGTCATCCTGCTTTTGCTTGGAATATGGACGATATGGATATATAAACTGCTTCCAAATTTTCTTCCAAAGTTCACGGTGCTTTTCCGCGACCCATATACTTGGAACGTCGTCTGCTTCATAGCGGGCATACTCCTCGTTTTCACGGCAGGATGGGAAGTTCTTGACCTCTTTTCGGCAAAGAAAAAGCTATATGCGTTGCTTGACACAAAGAAGAAGAGCGAACTTATCGCCAACAAGGACGACATCAAGGAACTGGTGAAGCGCCTCCCGAAGAAATACGAAGCGCTCGTAAATCAGAAGGAAGGGGAACTGGGAATAAAATGATGGACCGCCCTGATTACGACACTTATTTCATGGACATTGCCCACCTTGTCAGCAAGCGCTCCACGTGCCTTCGCCGCAAAGTGGGTGCAATCATAGTCAAGGACAAGCGCATCCTCTCAACTGGATACAATGGCGCTCCTGCCGGGATGAAGCACTGCGAGGAACTCGGCGGATGCCTGCGCGAAAAGCTAAAAGTCCCAAGCGGCCAGCGCCATGAATTGTGCAGAGGACTCCACGCCGAGCAGAACGCGATAATCCAGGCAGCGCTTTTCGGCGTCAGCGTAAAGGACGGAACAATATACTGCACGAATGCGCCTTGCGTAGTTTGCGCCAAGATGATGATGAACGCAGGAATCAGGGAAATCGTCTACGAGGACGGCTATCCCGACGAACTGGCCGAGGAAATGCTCGCAGACAGCATAATCAAGGTCAGGAAATTCAGCGTCAAGAAGCAGTGAAACCAGGAGAAAAAGATGCAGTGCGCCAAATGCAAAAAGCCCGCGGTCACTTTCATCCGTTATAGCGGGCGCCATCTTTGCAAGCAGCATTTCAATGAGTTTTTCGAGTCGCGCGTCAAGGCAGAAGTCCGCCGCCAGGGCGGATTACCCTCAAAAGGAATTATTGCAGTGGGCGTCTCAGGCGGCAAGGACAGCATTGTCGCACTTCACATGATTAAAAAAATCGCCGCAGGGCGCCCGAATCTTGAAATCCACGCAATTACTGTTGATGAGGGCGTGGAAGGATATCGCCCTGAAAGCATCCCCGTAGTAGAAAGAAACTGCAAACTGCTCGGCATTCCGTTTCATATTGTGAAATTCAAGGAAATCACCGGAAAGACGATGGACGAAATCGCAAAAATTGACTCCGACCGCGAATGCGCATACTGCGGCGTTTTCAGAAGGCTCTGCCTTAACACGGAAGCGCGAAGGATTGGCGCAACTTATCTTGTAACAGGCCACAATCTCGACGACACCGCGCAATCAATTTTGATGAATTTTTGCAGGGGCGACGTCAACAAGTTGGCGCGCCTTGGCCCGCACAAAAATGTTCAGCCGGGATTAATCCCGCGCCTCGAGCCTCTTCGGGCAATCCCTGAAAAGGAAAATGCGCTTTATGCCATTCTAAATGGACTTGAAGTGCACATCGCCGAATGCCCGTATGCCAGAAGCGCCCAGAGAAACCAGTTCCGCGCCATAATCAACGGAATGGAACTCCAGACACCAGGGGCGCGCCATGCGATTGTTTCGTCGTATGATCAGATATTGCCTGCGCTTGAGGGAAAATTCTCAACCGGCGAAGCAAACAAGTGCAAGAAATGTGGCGAACCCACTTCTGGAAAAGTTTGTATGGCTTGCGAGATGAAGGAAAGACTGGAAATGCCTGGCAAAAAGTGACTATTTTTTCGAATATCTTGCCTTCAGCGCAAACAATACGGCGTTGCACGAAATCGCAAATATGTTCGCCGCTATGATGGATGCGCTTCCCTTCAAAATTCCGTATGCGAGCCAGCAGGACATTCCAATCGTAAGCACAACGGGCATCAAATAAGAAACGTCATCAAGCTTCTTTGTCTGGTATCCGCGGATTATCTGCGGAACAAAGCCCGCCGAAGTTATAATCGCGCCAGCAAACCCGACCAATTCAACCCAATCCATCCAATCCCCAGAGCAGACGAATCGATAGATTCTATAAATCCTTGATTATCCATTTTAGCTTATGAAGAGCGCAGTCAGCACGCAAAAGGCGCCGGCGGCCATAGGCCCGTATTCTCAGGCGATAAAAGCAGGAAATCTTGTTTTTGTCTCAGGCCAGCTTCCGATAAATCCGGCAACCGGGCAGCTTCTCACTGGCGCAATCGAAGAGCAGACAGAGCAAGTCATTCGAAACATCCAGTCCATATTGGAAGCCGCTGGCGCATCTCTTGAAAACGTAGTAAAAACCACGCTTTTCATCCGCGACATGAACGACTTCCCGAAAATCAACGAGGCATACGCAAAATTCTTCAAAAACTGCCCGCCGGCAAGGGCAACTGTGCAAGTCGCCAGATTACCAAAAGACGCAGGAATAGAGATCGAGGCGATTGCGGCGCTGCCGTAGTCGCGCTACTTGGAAATTATTACTTTAAGGCCTAAAACTCCCTTTATTTTATTCAATTCATTAGCGAGCTTTTTTACTTCTTCCGCTTCGCCTTTTACAGCAATCATTTCAAGGCAAGTATGCTCTTCCAGATGAACGTGCATTGAAGCGCTTATGACTTCCCCGGCAACGTGCTGCGCTTCCGTGAGGGCGTCGTTTATCCCGCGCGCGTCATGGTCGTATGTCAGGACGATTGCGCCAGAAACTTTCCCTGATTCCTTAATCCATTTGTTGCTGGTGACGTAATCGCGCATCGCCGCGGCGATTGCATTTGACCTGTTCCTCTGGCCCGCTTTTTTGGAAATAACGTCAAAAGCGGCAATAAGGTCAAGCGGAAGGGACATGCTGATTCGGGTTGAGGATTTCATCGGAATCGCCACAAGGTCGGATGCGGGAGGATTGTTTCGGGAAATATAAAAGGAGCGCGAAAGCGGAGAAGATGTTTAAGATGGTGGGAAATGGAAGAGGAAACTGGAATCGTTTTCGGCGAATTTTTCTCCAGAAGTTTGAGGCGAAAACGGTGTTAAACAACATTTTTTCGATTTTTCACTTGATTTTCGGCAATGTGGTAGTGAATATAGCGCCTTTCCCTTCGCTTTCGGAGAATGCCTCTATTTTCCCCCCGTGCGCCTCTATTATCCCTTTCGCAACATTCAGCCCCAATCCAGTTCCCTTTATGTTTCCCGGCTTCTTTATGTCGGAGAAAAGATCGAAGACCTTTGCAATGTCTTCCTTTCGTATTCCAATACCGTTGTCCTTTACGGATATGCTGACCGATTCCGGTTTTTCGCTGACCGTGACTTCGACCTTTCCGCCGTCGGGCGTGAACTTCTGGGAGTTGGTAAGTATGTTGCTTATTACCTGGTTGAGCCTTGCAAAGTCGCCGTTTATCTGCAATGGATGGTCGGGGATTTGCACAGTGAACGTATGCTTTTTCTCGTCCATTAGCGGCTTGAGTTCGTGTTCGCACTGCTTGATAACGTCCCGAAGGTCCATCGGAACGATTTCCATCTTGAGCCGCCCCGA
>JAQUQK010000179.1 GCA_028716125.1 Thermoplasmatota archaeon
CCTGCCGAATCCCGGATGGAGTTGGCTTGACGGGGGCGCATTCTTTGGCGTCCCGCCAGGAAATTTCTTCGGGTGGTTTTTAGTGGCGTGCTCCATAACAATTTGGTTCAGGATTTACGGCGCATTCAGCCATCCAAAGGCAGCCCTAAACCTAAAATCGCTCTCTTACGCCCCTGCCATTTATTTCGCGTATTTTGCCATAATGGGGGCGCTTGCGCTTGAAATTGGCAGGCTGGAATTTTTGTTGGTTGGCGCGGGGACGATGCTTCCCGCCATTTTAGTCTGTGTTGTGCTTATTTTCGGAAATCAAGGGCCAGAATAGGAACATATATATAGAATCGCAAATATACCATTATGCGGAAAGCAAGGGGTTGACAAGATATGGCAGACTATGATCCGTTCAAGCCTTTCAAGCGAAAGCCCGCGAAAAGAGACGAGGACAGGACGCCGTTCGACGACATATTCGGCTCCGACTTCTTCGGCCAGTTCGACGCAGAGTTCCGTAGGACGTTCGAGCAGATGAGCCGGCTTGTGGAAGGATCTATGAAAGAGGGAATTAAGCCAGGAAGGTCATTTGTGCAGGGATTCTCTATAACAATGGGCCCTGACGGAAAACCAATCATACAGCAGTTCGGCGACAAGCCGGTGCAGGCCCCGCAAATTGCGGCAAAGAAAGTAAAAGGGGAAGCGCCAAAGCTTGAGTCGGAGCGCGAGCCGCTTGTGGACGTCCTTGAATGCGGCGACGACGTTACTGTTACGGTAGAAATGCCAGGCGTCGAAAAGGAAGACGTCGACCTTTCAGTAACAGACGATACTCTCAGCATAAAGGCGCAGCGCGGCGACAGGCACTACTCAAAGAAAGTCCGGCTTCCGTGCCCAGTGCTTCCGGACACTACTAAAGCCACATACAAAAACGGCATACTGGACGTCGTGATAAAGCGGGCCGAGAAAAAGGACGAAGGCAAGAAGGTAAAAGTCCAATAAATTCAGCAACTTCTTCAATTCATTTTTTTACATAAACAAAAATCAAAAAGTGAAAATCATGACAAGCAGCGAACAACCAAAGAAAGAAACTCTTGACGCATCATCGGAGCTTTCGGCCCCGAAAAAGCAGGAATCGCTTCCCACGATGGACGAAGTTATCGCGAAGATTTCAAAGGAAACAGAGGCGCTCGGAAGCGCACTCAGGCGCGAGCAGGACAAGTCCAAGGAATACTTCGAGCGCATAATGCGCCTGCAGGCGGATTTTGAGAATTACCAGAAACACACAAGGAAGGAAATGGAGATTATCGCCAAGCTTGCAAACGAGCGTTTGATGCTCAAGATTCTGGATACGCGCGACGATATACAGCGCGCCCTGAATATTGCAAAGAAGGCGATGGAATCAAAGCCTGCAGAATCCAAGGACAAAGAGAAGACAAAAGAGGAAAAAGAGCAGGAGCACAAGGCGAAGGTGCTGATTGAAGGCTTCGAGATGACGCTCAAGAACATAGACCGCCTAATGAAGGAAGAGGGCATCGAGCCGATAGAATGCATTGGGATGGTTGCTGACACTACAAAGCACGAGGTAGTCGCAGTGGTCCCAACTCCCAACTGCAAGGACTGCGTCGTATTGGAAGAATTGCGCAAAGGCTATATGATGAACGGGCACGTCATAAGAACAAGCCTGGTGAAGGTAACAAAGAATTCGAAGAAGTGAGTTTTAGGTTTAGCAAGGTGATAATATGGCAAAGATAATAGGAATCGATTTAGGCACGAGCAATTCGGCAGCAGCGGTCATGATGGGCGGAAAGCCAGTCATAATTCCAAGCGCCGAAGGCGTTACGATGGCGGGCGGAAAGGCATTCCCGTCGTTTGTGGCATTCGGGCAGGACGGCTCGCTGATGGTCGGAGAGCCCGCAAGGCGCCAGGCCGTCAGCAACCCCGAAGGTACCGTTTTTGCGGCAAAGCGCAAGATGGGAACCGACCACAAATACCGAATCCACGGCAAAGAATACACTCCCCAGCAGATTGGCTCATTCCTGCTTCAGAAAATCAAGAGGGATGCGGAAGCTTTCATAGGCGAACCGGTTAACAAGGCAGTAATCACGGTTCCTGCATACTTCAACGACAACCAGCGACAGGCGACAAAGGATGCAGGCCAGATTGCGGGGCTTGAAGTCGTGCGTATAATCAACGAGCCGACGGCGGCATCGCTTGCCTATGGCCTTGACAAGGGAACAAAAGAGCAGAAAATCATGGTTTTCGACCTCGGCGGCGGAACCCTTGATGTCACGATAATGGAATTTGGCGGCGGCGTTTTCGAAGTCAAGTCAACTTCCGGCGACACCCAGCTTGGCGGAACAGATATGGACAACACCCTGCAGGCGTTCCTTATCGAAGAATTCCGCAAGCAGTCCGGCGTTGACATTAGCAAGGACAAGATGGCAGTCCAGCGCATCAGGGAAGCCGGAGAGAAGGCAAAGATTGAACTATCTACAGTTATTTCCAGCGAAATCAATTTGCCGTTCCTTGCGATGGATGCGTCTGGGCCGAAGAACTTCACTTACAATTTCACGCGCGCAAAGCTTGAGGAACTCATCAGGCCGACTGTCGACAGGTGCAAGCGCCCTATGGAACGTGCTATGGCCGATGCAAAGCTCTCTGCAAGCCAGATAGAAAAAGTCATCCTGGTCGGAGGGCCAACAAGAATGCCGATTGT
Source organism: Thermoplasmatota archaeon (assembly GCA_028716125.1). GTDB lineage: Archaea > Thermoplasmatota > JAQUQK01 > JAQUQK01 > JAQUQK01 > JAQUQK01. Next base: position 2,702 of record JAQUQK010000179.1, read on the forward strand.
CAGAAAATTCGTGGAGAGCTTTATGGGCAAGCCTGCGGAGCACGGCGTTGACCCGATGGAATGCGTTGCTCTTGGCGCTGCAATCCAGGGTGGAGTTCTCGCTGGAGATGTAAAAGATATACTCTTGCTTGACGTAACCCCGTTAAGCCTTGGGCTTGAAACCCTCGGCGGCGTATTCACAAGGCTAATCGACCGCAACACAACAATTCCAACGCGCAAGAGCCAGATATTCTCAACTGCGGCAGACTCCCAGACGGCAGTCACAATCCACGTTCTTCAGGGAGAGCGCTCGATGGCAGGGGACAACATAAGCCTCGGCCAGTTCAACCTTGTCGGCATACCGCCAGCGCCGCGCGGAATCCCGCAGATTGAAGTGACATTTGATATTGATGCAGATGGCATCCTGCATGTTTCCGCAAAGGACAAGGGCACAGGAAAAGAGCAGAAAATGCAGATATCCGCGCCCCTGAAAATGTCCGACGAGGAGAAGAAGCGCGCAGTCGAGGATGCGGAGCGCTTTGCCGACCAGGACAAGAAGAAGAAAGAGGAAGTGGAAATCCGCAACAACGGCGACACACTGGCATACACCGCTGAAAAGACACTCGCCGACCTTGGCGATAAAGTCAAGGAAGACCAGAAGAAGAAAGTCCAGAACGCAGTAAAGGAACTCAAGGAAGCGCTCGCAGGCAAGGACACTGACGCAATCAAGAAGAAGACCGAAGAGCTGTCGAAAATCCTCCAGGAAATCGGTGCTTCGCTTTACCAGCAGCAGGGCGCAGGACCACAGCCGGGCAGCGAAGCGGGATACGACGAGCCGCAAGGGGGCCAAAAGAAGGA
>JAQUQK010000180.1 GCA_028716125.1 Thermoplasmatota archaeon
GAAAAAATCTTCAAAGCATACTACGTCTGGCCCAAGTTCCCGTCGCTTTCAATGAGCGGCAGCGGCTGCTCGCTGATGTGCAAGCACTGCGACCACAAATATTTGTCATGCATGAAGCCGGTGACGACGTCGGCGCAATTAGTTGAAGCCGCGCGCCAATTGGACAAGGAAGGCGCGGTCGGTTTCCTGCTTTCGGGCGGGTGCGCAAAGGACGGAACGATGCTCAACCTTGAAAAGCTGCTGGACGGCATTAAGCAGGTCAAGAAGGAGACAAAGCTCGTCGTAAAACTGCACACCGGCTTTGTCAGCAAGGAAATGGCGAAAAAGCTTGTTGATGCTGGCGTTGACGTCGCATCTATGGAAATGGTAGGCGACGCGCAAACTGTGAAGGAAATTTTCCGCCTGGACGCCACGCCCGAGCAGTACCGCGAGACATTCAAGAATCTGCAGGACGCCGGAATGAAGCACATCGTGCCGCACGTCTGCGTCGGGCTTCACTACGGCGAGCTTAAAGGGGAATTCCGGGCGCTTGAAATGTTAAAGGAAGTGTGCAAACCTTCAACTCTTGTTATGATCGTCCTGCGCCCGACGCCAGGCACCGAACTTGAGAATATACCCGCGCCAAAAGGCGAGACAGTTGAAGCAGTCGTCAAAAAAGCAAGAGAACTTTTCCCGGGCGTCGACATTTCCCTCGGCTGCATGCGCCCCCGTTCCGATGCGAGGGACGACATTGAACTGGCGGCGCTGAGGGCGGGAGTCACGCGTATGGAAATCCCGTCGCGCCAGACACTGGAAGAGGCGAAGAAAATGGGATTTTCAATTAAGAGGGTAGACGCCTGCTGTGCGTTGCCGGCAGAGTTCGAGCGCAAGGAATTCACGAAAGAATTGTGATTTTTCAAATCTTCCCGCCATCTTTTTATCTGCCGACTGCATATTCAAATTGATATTATGGCAGTAGCGGACATTTTCTGGGTGGCGGTAATCGGCGTCATTGGCATAGCGTTCCTGGCGTCGTCGATAAAGGTCCTTGCGGAATTTGAAAGGGTTGTCGTGTTCAGACTGGGAAGGCTTTTCGGGCTTAAAGGGCCGGGACTGATAATGGTCATTCCGATAATAGACAGCGTTGTTAGAATTGACCTTCGCACGCGCGTAGTTGACGTTCCAAAGCAGCGCATAATCACGAAGGACAACGTTTCCGTAGATGTTGATGCAGTCGTTTACTACCGTGTTTTCGATGCGAACAAGGCAGTAGTCCAGGTTCAGAATTACACCGTGGCGACGGGGCTGCTTGCGCAAACCACACTCAGAGACATAATCGGACAAGTTGAACTCGACGACCTGCTTTCCGAAAGGGACGATCTTAACAAGAAGCTTCAGGAAGCCCTCGATCTTTCTACCGACCCATGGGGCATAAAGGTCACGGCCGTAACCATAAAAGACGTTTCGCTGCCAGAGAACATGCAGCGCGCAATCGCAAAGCAGGCGGAAGCTGAAAGAGAGAAGAGAAGCAGAATAATCATGGCGGAAGGCGAATTCCAGGCATCGCAGAAGATGACGGACGCGGCAAAGCTGTATGACAAGAACCCGTCGGCGATGAAATTGAGAGAACTCCAGACACTGACTGAAATTGCGCGCGAAAAGAACCTCATCGTGGTTTCCGGCGGAACAGACGTAGGCAACATAGCCGCAATATCCAAGGGACTATCAAAGTCCAAATCGGAATAAGGTGATAAAACGGACCCGATTTCGCTTATTCTTCTAATTGTTTTCCTGCTTGTCGCGATAGTGATTACGGGCGTACTTTCATCCCCGTACTGGGCGGCGGCTCTCGCGTTTCTCATCTTCGTCGTAGCATTTGGCATATTTGCAACTTTGAAAGTCCTGAAAATCTGGAAGCGCAAACCGGCAATCGGCGACATTGTGGGAAAGGACTGCGAGGCATTTGAGGACATTTCAAAGGGGCAGCTTGGCGCAGTCATTTTCAACGGCGAAATCTGGAACGCCAAATCCGACGAAAACATAAAGAAAGGGGACAAATTAGTAATTACTGGAAAAGATTCCTGGCGGCTTATCGTAAAGCGCAAATAAGCAGGAAATACGATGGTAGACGTTCCAAAATCGCATCCAAGGTATCTTTCGCTTCTTATCCGGGAAAATCTTGAGCACGGACTTGAAAACGGCTTAGTCACAAAAATGGGAATGATCGCCCACGGGCGCGGCGAAGCTTTCGATTATATCATTGGTGAAAAAACAATCGAGTTTGCGGAACGAGCTGAACGCGCCGCCGCCGCAACATTGCTTCTTGCTAAAAAGCCCGTATTTTCAGTCAATGGAAACGCTTGCGCACTTGCCTCAAAGGAAATAGTGGAAATGTGCAAGGCGGCAAACTGCGGGATTGAAGTAAATCTGTTCTACCGCACCGAGGAAAGAGTGAAGAAAATAGCGGACCGCCTGCGCGAGTTCGGCGCAAAGAATGTTGTAGGGGAAAAGACAGACCGCCAGATTCCACGGCTTGACCACGCAAGAGGCCTGTCCACCGATGACGGAACTTATGGCGCAGACGTAGTTTTCCTGGCAATTGAGGACGGCGACCGAACAGAGGCGCTCAAAAAGATGGGAAAGAAAGTGATAGTCATTGACCTGAATCCGCTTTCAAGGACTGCGCTTGCAGGCGACATTACTATTGTTGACAATATAGTTCGCGCAATTCCTAACGTGACGCGCCACGTCGAGAAACTCAAGGGCAAATCGGAAGAAGAGCTTCGCGCAATCGCCGAAAAGTTTGACAATGCCAGAAACATAGAAGACACCCTCAAATTCATGTCGAAGCGGCTTGATGAATTCAAGGCAGGCGCAAGCGCAAGCAATAATATAAAGCAGGAAAGTCAATATCCCACAGGTGCTAAAATGAGCGGAGAGAATGACAAGGTGCTTGCGGCTGTTTCTTATATTGGCCTTTGGGTGACTGGACTTATAATCTACCTTCTGGTTGACAAGAAAGAGAAGTATGTGCGCTACCACGCGATACAGGCGATGGTAATCGGAGTCGCGGCAACCGTGGGGAGTGTCATTCTAAGCATATTGCAGGCAATTCCCTACATTGGCCTGATTTTTGCAATACTGAATGGACTGTTCACAGCCCTAGTTGTCATTGCAATAATAATCTGCGCGATCAAGGCATACAAAGGGGAAAAATTCAACATCCCAATCGCAAGCGAGATGGCAGAGAAAAACGCCTAGCGCCATTTCACGTTTTTTTTCTCAAATTTTATGGAACTTTTATAAAGGAAGACAGACATATCCATACAATTGGTGAACTTATGGAAAGCGAAAAGGAGAAGATGCTTTCGGCTGTGGCTTACGTTGGCCTTTGGGTGACCGGACTGATAGTATACCTGATTGCGGACAAAAATGAGAAAAAAGTCAGATATCATGCAATGCAGGCGATAGTGTTTGGAATTGCCGTGGTAGTTATTGGAATTTTGCTTGGTTTTCTTTCGTGGATTCCTCTCC